>NZ_CAJPHP010000019.1:0-146031 GCF_905339975.1 Burkholderia sp. BCC1999
CGGGCCCGGGTCGACGACGCTGCCGCTGGTGGTGTTCTCGCGCGTGCGGCTGGGGCTGAACCCGGAGATGAACGCCCTGGCGACGCTGTTCATCACGGCCGTGACGATCGGCGTGATCGTCGTGAACCGGATGATGATCGCGCGCGAGCGGCGCCGGATGGCCGACCTGAAGGCGGCGTTTGCGGCAGCCTGACGACGCACCTCCCGCTTCAAGGATAACAAGCACTGCAGACAAGCAAGACGCGCGGCCCCAGGGGGGGCGCGCGATTCGATCCCGATTTGACAGGCGCACGACAAGGAGAATCCGCAATGAAGAAGAAACTGATCTGCCTGCTGGTGGCCGGCGCGTTGCCGGGCATCGCGCTGGCCGACTCGACATCCGCCGAGATCAAGGCGCTGCAGGCGCAGGTCGCGGCACTGCAGAAACAGATGAAGTCGATGCAGGCGCTGCTCTCGGCGAAGGGCGGCGCCGCGACCGCGCAGGCCGGCGCGAAGGCCGGAGCAGCGCCGGTCGCAGTGGCCGTCGACCCGGGCTCGCCGGACTATGGCAAGGCGCAGGCCACGCTGACCAACGACGAAGTCGGCGAAATGAAGCAGCAGATCGCCAACCAGCAGCTGAAGGTCGATTCGCTGACCGATGCGGCCAACACGGGCCCGCTCGCCGGCCTGTCGGTCACGGGCTACATCGACCCGACCTACATCTACAACCGCGCGGCCGGCACGTCGTCGTTCCTGTTCGCGAACCACGAGAACGCGTACAACTACTTCAACAGCACGTTCGGCGATCTCTACCTCGACATCAAGAAGACGTTCGGCGTCGGCCCGATGGCGCCGTCGGCGGAAATCACGCTGATGCCGAACCGCGGCAACGGCATCACGCTGCTGCAGAACTCGCGCGGCTCGATCACCGACAACCTGCTGAACACGGCCGTCATCAACGTGCCGATCACCGCCGAGACGACGCTGGTCGCCGGCTTGATCCCGAGCTTCGGCGGCTACGAGGTGCAGCAGTCGAACCAGATGCTCACGCTCACGCACAACCTGCTGTACGATTTCTCGGATCCGGGCAGCTACGTCGGCGTCGGCGCGAACTACACGAAGGGCAACTGGGCGTGGAAGTTCTTCCTCGGCAACGAGCAGTACCGCACGTACGGTTCGGTCACGCAGACGGGCACCAATGCGCTCGGCGACCCGATCACCACCAGCAACAAGGTGCCGACGTTCACCGCGCGCGCGGACTACACGTGGTCGAGCGCGCTTGACCTCGGCGGCTCGTTCAACATCGGCCGCCAGACGCTGTCCAGCGCGATCGATTCGAACGGCGTCGTGCACTACGGGTCGGGCGCCAACGCGCCGAGCGCCTACGGTTCGTTCTTCTTCGGCGAACTCGACGCGACCTACACGCTCGCCGATATTCAGTACAACGCGGAAGTCGACTACGGCCGGCAGCAGCATGCCGCGTTCAACGGCGGGCTCGCGCAGTGGTACGGCCTGTCGCTGCTCGCGCATCGCAAGTTCAACGCGCCGGTGGTCGGCCGCATGGGCGTGACGCTGCGCTACGACCTGCTCGCCAACTCGAAGAACGGCGGCGGCGGTGGTGGCATCGCGCTGAACGGTAACGGGATGGATCCGAGCAACGGCTTCGGCGTCGACGCGGACTGCCTCGCGCAGTCGAAGGCCGGCGGCGGCCTGGGCTTCGAGTGCAAGGGGGCGGTACGCCAGGACGTCGCGCTCGACCTGCTGTTCTATCCGACCCAGCAGATCACCGTGAAGGTCGAATACCGGCACGACTGGGCGAACAACAAGGTGTTCCTGCGCAACGACGGTTCGTACGGCAAGTCCAACGACCTGCTCGCCACGCAGTTCATCTACTCGTTCTGACGCAGCACACGCGGGACGCCGTGCCGCGCGCACGGCGTCCCGCGCCGTTTTCAGGGGTGGCTGCGAGCAGGTTGCAGCCTTTTCGAGGGAGCCGGTTTCATGACGCAGTCTTTCACCCGCCGCGCCGATGCGCTCGCGCGCGACTCGTACTACGAGGCAACGGTCACACGGCCCGTGGTTGACGACCCTGAGCTCGAGGCAGCGATCGACGTCGACGTCTGCGTGATCGGCGCCGGCTTCGCGGGCCTGTCGACGGCGCTCGACTGTCGCGCGCGCGGGCTGTCCGTCGCCGTGATCGATGAGCACCGGCCCGGCTGGGGCGCGTCGGGCCGCAACGGCGGCCAGGCCATCACCGGCTTCGCGAAGGACGAGGTGATCGAGCAGCAGCTCGGCGCCGACGGCGCGCGTGCCGCGTGGTCGCTGTCGCTCGACGGCGTCGCGCTGATCGCCGAACGCATCGCGCGCTACGGGATCGACTGCGACTTCACGCGCGGCTACCTGACGGTCGCGACGAAGCCGCGCCGCATCGACGACCTGCGCGCGTGGATGGAGGCCGCGACGTCGCGCTGGGGCCATCCGTCGCTCGCGTGGCTCGACACCGGCGAGATCCGCGCACGCATTGCATCGACGCGCTATCTGGCCGGTGTGCACGATCCGCTGTCGGGCCACCTGCATCCGCTCAAGTACTGCCTCGGCCTCGCCGACGCCGCGCGCCGCGAAGGCGTCGCGCTGTATGCGCACACGCCGGCGCTCGACGTCGTGCGCGGCGCACGGCCCGTCGTGCGCACGCCGTCGGGCGAGGTGCGCTGCCGCTACGTCGTGTCGTGCTGCAACGCGGGGCCTGGCGGCATCCTGCCCGCCGCGACCGCCGCCCGCATCGCACCGATCGCGTCGTACATCATCGCGACCGAGCCGCTCGGCCAGGCACGCGCCGACGCACTGATCGCCCGGCGCGAAGCCGTGTGCGACAACAATTTCTTCCTCGACTATTTCCGGCTGTCAGCCGACCACCGGATGCTGTTCGGCGGCCGCGCGAACTCGGCCGGCGCGTCGCCCGCCACGCTCGCCGAAACGATCCGGCAGCGCATGGTCGGCGTGTTCCCGCAGCTCGGCGACGTGCGCGTCGACCACGCGTGGGGCGGCTTCGTCGACGTCACGCGCAATCGCGCGCCGGATTTCGGCGCGCTCGATCCGAACTTCTTCTACGTCCAGGGCTTCAGCGGGCACGGCGTCGCGCTCACCGGCATTGCCGGACGCGCGATCGCCGGCGCGATCGCGGGCGACACGCGCGCGTTCGACCTGTTCGCGCGCGTGCGTCACCGGCGCTTTCCCGGCGGTGACGCATGGCGGCAACCCGCGCTCGAGCTCGGGATGCTGTACCACCGCGTGCGTGAACTGTTCTAAGCCCCCCCTTTCTCCGTTCTCCTGACCATGCAGACATTCGCCAACCAGCCGCACGTCGCGTCCTACTACGCGGCGACCGCCAACGATACGACCCGCCACGCGCCGCTTGCCGGCACGATCGACGCCGACGTGTGCGTGATCGGCGCGGGCCTCACGGGCCTGTCCGCCGCGCTCAACCTCGCCGAGCGCGGCCATTCGGTGACCGTGCTCGAAGCGTCGCGGGTCGGATGGGCGGCGAGCGGCCGCAACGGCGGCCAGCTGATCGGCGGCTTTGCGTGCGACATCGACACGTTCGGGCAGTTCATGCCGGAAGGCGACGTGAAACGCATGTGGGACATGGGGCTCGAAACGCTGTCGCTCGTGAAGTCGCGCATCGCGCAGCACGACATCGACTGCGCGCTGGTGCCCGGCTACCTGACCGCGGCGAACACGGAGCGCGACGCCGATTCGCTGAAGCGCTGGCGCGACGAAGCCGCGAAGCGCTTCGGCTACGACCGCTTTCACTTCGTCGAAGCCGACGAGCTCGGCGACTACGTGCAGTCGGCGCGCTATTGTGGCGGGCTGTACGACCCCGACAGCGGCCACCTGCATCCGCTCAACTACACGCTCGGCCTCGCGCGTGCGGCGACCGACGCGGGCGTGCGCATCCACGAGGACAGCTGCGTGACACGCGTGCGCGACGTGTCGGGCGGCCACGTCGTCGAGACGAGCGGCGGCAACGTGCGTGCGCGCTTCGTCGTGCTCGCGTGCAACACCTACATCGGCACGCTCGCGCCCGCGCTGTCGAAGAAGATCATGCCGGTCGGCACCTACGTGATCGCGACCGAGCCGCTCGGCGAAGCGCGCGCCGCCGCGCTGATGCCCGCGCGCGCGGCGATCTGCGACAGCCGCTTCGTGCTCGACTATTTCCGGCCGGCGCCCGACACCCGGCTCGTGTGGGGCGGCAAGGTCAGCTATTCGACGCGGGAGCCGCGCGACCTCGCCGCGGCGATGCGTGCGGACATGCTGAAGACGTTCCCGCAACTCGCGGACGTGAAGGTCGACTATGCATGGGGCGGCTTCGTCGACATCACGATGAACCGCGCGCCGCACTTCGGTCGTATCGCGCCGACGATGTACTTCGCGCAGGGGTTCTCGGGGCACGGCGTGAACACGACCGCGCTCGCGGGCAAGCTGATCGCCGAAGCGATCAACGGACAGGCGAGCCGCTTCGACCTGTTCGACAAGATCCGGCATCGCGACTTCCCCGGCGGCGAGGCACTGCGCACGCCGGCACTGGTGCTCGCGATGAGCTGGTACCGGATGCTCGACGCGTTCGGCGTGCATTGAGCGACGTACACACCAACGAGAAACGGCCGCGCCAAAGCGCGGCCGCCCCCTCCCAGCCGGCACGAATACACGCCGCTCCCGCTAACCAGCCAGCTTCTGCCGCATCGTCACGAATTCCTCCGCCGCGGTCGGATGAATACCGATCGTGTCGTCGAACTGCGCCTTCGTCGCGCCCGCGCGAATGGCGATCGCGATGCCCTGGATGATTTCGCCCGCGTCGCGGCCGACCATGTGCGCGCCGACCACACGCTGGCTGTCGCGCGCGACGACGAGCTTCATCATCGTGCGCTCGTCGCGGCCCGACAGCGTATGGCGCAGGGCCTTGAACGACGTACGGTAGATGTCGACCTCGCCATGCGCGTGACGCGCGTCGGCCTCGGTCTGGCCGACCGTCGCGACCTCGGGCTGGCTGAACACGGCCGACGGCACGTAGGCATGATCGGCCGCGACACGCGAACCGCCGAACAGCGTGCGCGCGAGCAGCGCGCCGTCGCGCGTCGCGACCGGCGTGAGCTGCGGCCGCGACGTCACGTCGCCGATCGCGTGGATCGACGGCACCGACGTCGCCGAATACGCATCGACGGCAATTGCACCGCGCGCGTCGAGCGCCACGCCCGCCTGTTCGAGCCCGAGCCCGTCGACGTTCGGCACGCGGCCGGTCGCATACAGCACCTGGTCGTACGGCCCGTGCCGCGCATCGCCGACGCGCACGCTCAGCGTGCCGTCGTCCGCGCGCTCGATCGACTCGACCACCGCGCGCGCGTGGATCGCGACGCCCTGCTTCGTCATCTCGTCGGTCAGGAACTGGCGCACGTCGTCGTCGAAGCCGCGCAGGATCTTCTCGCCGCGATAGAACAGGTCGACGTGACTGCCGAAACCATTGAAGATGCCCGCGAACTCGACCGCGATATAGCCGCCACCGACCACCGCGATGCGCTTGGGGCAGGTCGCGAGCGACAGCGCCTCGCGCGACGTGATCGTGTGCTCGATGCCGGGCCGCGCCGGCGACGACGGGCGCGAGCCGGTCGCGATCGCGATATGCCGCGCGCGGATGCTGCGTTCGCCGATTGCAACGGTGTGCGCATCGACGAGCGTCGCGCGGCCCGCGTGCATGTCGACGCCCGATTGCCGCAACAGGTTGATGTAGATGTCGCTGAGCCGGTTGATCTCGCGATCCTTCGCGGCGATCAGCGCGGACCAGTCGAGCGTGCCGGCGCCGAAGGTCCAGCCGAAGCCCTTCGCATCCTCGACTTCATGCGGATAGTGCGATGCGTAGACGAGCAGCTTCTTCGGAATGCAGCCGCGCAGCACGCAGGTGCCGCCGATCTGCTCTTCTTCCGCTATGCCGACGCGTGCGCCATATGACGCGGACATCCGCGCGAGCCTCACGCCGCCGGAGCCGGCGCCGATGACGAACAGGTCGTAGTCGAAATCCATCGCATTCCCTCATCGCAGTTCGGATGAAGGCACGATAGCAAGATTCGGGGATTCGTGCGGAGCACGGCGCGACCAGGCGTGCGCCCAATAAAAAACGGCGAGAGACGTGGCCTCTCGCCGGTCAAACCGGCTGCCGGGTGTGTCATGCGTCACCGATCGACCGCATGCCCGACCTGCCGGCTGCGCGGCACCGGTCCGCCCGGACGCGCGAAGGGCGCGCCCGCGGCCGGACCAGCCGCCATGCTCATGCTTGCGACGTGTCGCTGCCGTCCGTCGCCTGCGTGTCGTCTGCCTGCTGCTGGGGCTGCTCTTCCTTCTTCTTCTCGAGCAGACCTTCGACTGCCTCGGCGCCCTTGAAACCGGCGACGGCTGCAGCCGCCTTGGTCAGCAGGCCCGCATCCGGATCCAGCTTTTCCGCGCCTTCGACGGCTGCGACTGCGCCAGCGATTTCACCCACGGTGTCCAGGATACCCATCGTCATCCCCTTTCAAGAAAATCGTGAGCGCATCGTCCCACGAAAAAAACCGGCAGACCGCGATTGTCATCACCGGATACACAAGTTACGCACCTGGCCGGCCGCGCTCTTCGAGCGCCACCGGAACGACGCACGCGCGAGCCTGACGGCACGCAGCGGGCGATGCACGCAGCGTAGCGGAAAGCCTTCGCGCGTACTGTAAAAGTATGTTCTGGAATGCCGACGGAACGCTTACGGCGCGGGACTTCCGCAATGGAGCGATTGCCGAATAGTCGTGCGCGCGTATGAAGGTCGCGTGACGAAAAAAAAGAGGCTCCGTGCGGAGCCTCTTCGATGTGCGCCGGGCCAATGCCGGCGCATGCGTTCCGACGTTCGTCAGAAGATATTGCGCAGGCCGATCGCGATGCCGGTCTGGTTGCTGCGACCCGGCAGCTCGACGTTCGCCGCGCCGTTCGTCTTGTTGAAGTCGACGGTGCCGTAGACTTCGGTGCGCTTGCTCAGTGCGTACTCGGCGATGCCGACGATCGCATAGCGGTTGCCGCTCGCGAGCGTGCCGTTGGTGGTCATCGCATTGCGCATGTGGTCGTAGTAGAACGCGCCCGTCAGCGTCAGCGGTGCACTGACCTGCCAGCTCACGCCCGCGAACGGACCGTCGTCGATCCGGCCCGTGCCCTTCGCGACCGGAATCGACTGCTGCGCGAGCAGGCTGTCGACGAAGCCGGTGTCGTCCTTCGAGCGCAGGTAGCCCGCGTAGATCTTCGCCTTGCTGAACGCGTACACGACGTTCGCGTGGTAGATCGTCTGCTTGCGTGCCGAGTTGTCGCTGTTCTGCTGCGCGCCGGCCGCGATGCTGAGCGGACCCATCACGTACGACAGCGACACGCCCCACGCATTGCCCTTGCCGAGCGAGCCCGGGATCTGGCCCGAGAAGCCGCCGGCGCCGGTCGATTCGTAGTTGGTGCCGGTCGAGTACATCGCCTTCGCGGTCAGGCCTTCGAACTTGCCCGTGTACTTGATCTGGTTGTCCGCATACAGGCCGCCGCCGAGTGCGACCGGCAGCCACGCGTTTTCGAGGTAGTTGCCGACCGTCAGCGGATCGTAGGTATCCGACAGCAGGTCGAACAGCGGCGTCTTCTGGCGGCCGAGGGTCACCGTGCCGTACGGGCTCTGCAGGCCGACGTACGCTGCGCGGTTGAACAGGCGGCCGCTGTCGGCGAATGCGCCGTTCTGCAGGTTCACGCCGCTTTCGAGGTTGAATACGGCCTTCAGGCCGCCGCCGAGGTCTTCCGTGCCGTAGATGCCGAAGCGGCTGTTCGTGATCGCGCCGTTGGTCATCGACAACAGGCCGTCGTTCTTGGCATTGGCGTTGGTCAGGTAACGGATGCTGGCGTCGGCGACGCCCCAGAGCGTGACCGAGCTTTGTGCGGCCGCGTACTGGCTGGCAAATGCGAGCGCGGCGCCCCCTGCGATGGCTGCGAGTCGGGTGGTCTGCTTCATGAGCTTTCCTTTTTGTAGGTGTCTCCATTCATGGCCGGCCGCGTGCGCAGCCGGGTGGCGATCGCTCACGTTCTTGGCGCGCGCGATGTGGGCTGAATCATATGACGAGTGCGATCGCTGAAAGAAATTGAAATGCGCGGTAATGGCGGAACTGTCGCCCGCGCACAACGTTACGCGCGTGACGCTTGTCCGGCGGGCGGCCGGCGCCGTGCGGCAGCAACCGGCCGCGCGGCTTACGGTGCGTCGGGTCTGTAAGGATCGCGCGGCCGGCGCCGTGGAACGGACGGGCACCCGGGGGCACCCGCGGGGTGCGCGGTCACGCCGCCGCCGGCCCGCCGTCGGCCGTGTGCCGGCGCCACGCGCGCCGCACGATTTCCGCGAATGCGCCGACGAGCAGCAGCACGGCGCCCCACAGCGCGACGCCCGGCACGAGCCGCGTCACGAGGCCGCCGACCACCGCGCCGGCCAGGAAGCAGAAGCTGATCGTCGCGAGCAGCGCCGAGTCGTGCAGCGCGCCCGCGTCATAACGCGGGATCAGCCCGACGAACAGCTTCTGCGCGGCGCGCCGCAGGTTGCCGGTCGTCATCACCGACGTGTACGACAGTTCCTCGAGATGGGTGAAGGACAGCGTCTGCAGCGTCGCGACGAACGAGATGCCCGGGATCAGCCACGCGCTCGACGCGCCGACGAGGCCGCTCGCGGCGACGCCGAGAAACGCAATCTCGACGATCAGGCTCGCGAACGCCGTGTGCCGCATCCAGCCGCGCTGCGCGGCGAGGCCAAGCAGGTGCGCGACGAACACCGCGATCACGAAGCCGACGAGCGGCGGCACGTGATGCAGCGCGGCGGCCCATTCGCCGGCCGACAGGTTGATGCCGAGCAGCGCGACGTTGCCGGTCATCGTGTTCGCGAACACGTGGCCGTGGCCGACGTACGTGTACGCGTCGAGGTAGCCGCCGGACAGCGTGAGCAATGCGGCGACGGTGAGATTGCGGCTGGCGCCGTCGAGATCCATCGATCCTCCCGTCAAGATTCGCGCCAGTATGGCGCACGGGAAGCTACCGTGCGCCGCTCATTGCCCGATGCCCGTGAGCCCGATCAGCGCACCGCCGGCGAGCAGCCACAGCGGATGGATGCGCGTGCGCCACGCGAGCACCGCGCACGCGGCCGTGATGCCCCACTGGATGGCCGTACGGTTCGAGGCCTCGGAGATCAGCACCGCGCTTGCCGCGACGAGCCCGGCCGTGACGGGCATCATCCCCTGCTGCACGTAGCGGCGCCACGGCCGGTCGCGAAAGCGCTCCCACGCATGCAGCGCGAGCACGGTGACGAGCGACGACGGCCCGAACTTCGCGAGCGACGCGACCAGCAGCCCGGCCCAGCCGGCCACGTGCCAGCCGACCAGCGACACGATCATCATGTTCGGCCCGGGCGCCGCCTGGGCCAACGCGAACAGCGCGGTAAACTCGTGCGCGCTCATCCAGTGATGCACGTCGACGACCTGCCGCTGCATCTCCGGCAGGATCGTGTTGCCGCCGCCGAAGGCGAGCAGCGACAGCTGGCTGAAGATCGTCGCGATGGCGATCAGCGTGTCGGTCATGGGCGGTCTCCCGGCCGGGTGCCGCGCGCGGCGGCCTGCGCCGACTGCGGCGTGCCCGCGTCGCGGCGGCGCGACGCGAGCCACACGCTGACGGGCGTCAGCACGAGCATCGTGGTCAGGAGCGGAATGCGCAGCACCGCGATCGCGACGAACGCGAGCGCCGCGATACCGGCCGCCGCAGGGGCGTGCCGCAGCGGCTTCGCGACCTTCACGGCCATCGCGACGAGCAGCCCGGCAGCCGCGGCCGCGAGCCCCGCGAACAGGTGCTGCACGTGCGGATCGTTCTGCGTCTTCGCATACAGCACGCCGAGCGCGACGACGACGAGCGTCGGGCCCGCGATCAGCCCGAGAATGCCGGCGAACGCGCCGGCAACGCCGCGAAAGCGCATGCCGACGGCGACCGACAGGTTGATCACGTTGCCGCCCGGCAGGAACTGGCAGAGGCCGAGCAGATCGGTGAATTCGTCGGCGGAGAGCCACTTGCGCTCGTCGACGATCGTGCGTCGCGCGAACGGCAACGCGCCGCCGAACGACATCAGGCCGAGCGACAGGAAGCCGGTGAACAGCTCGGCAAGGCCGACGTTGCGGGGCGCCGCCGCAGACGGCGGAGCGGCAGGTGGAACAGCGGATTGCATGGTGCTCCTCACTAAACGGTGAACCGAGGTTACCGCCGTTCCGGATCGTGGCAAAACGATTTTATCGGCGCGCCCTTGTGATCTAGAATCACAAGCATGGCACGCGATCTCCCGCCCTTTTCCGCGCTTCGGGCCTTTGAAGCCGCGGCACGACATGAAAGCTTCAGCGCCGCCGGCGACGAGCTGCATGTGACTCATGGTGCCATCAGCAGGCAAATTGCCGGGTTCGAGGCGTGGCTCGGCAAGCCGGTGTTCCACCGCTACGGCAAGCGCGTGAAGCTCACCGACGAAGGCCGGCGCTACCTGGACACCGTGCGCGCGGCGTTCGACAGCATCGCGCACGCGACCGAGCAGCTGCGCAACACCGGCGCGGCGCGCGTGCTGCGCATCAACGCGCTGCCGACCTTCGCGATGAAATGGCTGCTGCCGCGCCTGTCGCGGTTCCAGCGCGACGTGCCGAACGTCGAGCTGAAGCTGTCGACGTCGAATGCGCCGCTCGACACGCTGAACGGCTTCGACGTCGCGATCCGCCGCGGCCCCGGCCACTGGCCGAACTGCACGAGCGGGCACTTCCTCGACGAAAGCGTGATCCCGGTCTGCAGCCCGGCGCTGCTCAAGCGCGCGCCGATCGCGCGCGCGGACGATCTCGCGCGGCACGTGCTGCTGCATTCGGATACGCGGCCGGAAGGCTGGCGCGACTGGTTCGCGGCGGCCGGCGTGGCGATGAAGGGGCGCAAGCGGCAGTCGTTCGACCACTTCTACCTGGCGCTGCAGGCAGCGGTCGACGGGTTGGGCGTCGCGCTCGGCCCGTTGCCGCTGATCGACGACGAGCTCGCGAGCGGCCGGCTCGTGATGCCGCTGCCCGGGCCGCGGATCGCGACGCGCAGCTACTGGTGGATCGCGCCGCGCGCACCGATCGACGATCCGCTCGTCGCGCAGTTCTGCGCGTGGCTGCAGGCGCAGTCGAATACCGGCGCTTGAGGGCGCGCCGGCGGGCGGCATGGCGCCGCCCGCTTGCGCTCAGACCACCGGGCCCGGTTCCTTTTCCTTGCGCAGGATCGCGTACAGGATGATCGCGCCGAACGTCGCGGTGCCGATTCCGCCGAGCCCGAAGCCGCCGATCTTCAGCGAGAAGTCGCCGGCGCCGAGCACGAGCGTGACGGCCGCGACGATCAGGTTGCGGTTGTCGGAGAAGTCGACCTTGTTGACGACCCAGATCCGCGCGCCCGTCACCGCGATCAACCCGAACACGACGATCGACACGCCGCCGAGCACGGGGCCCGGGATCGTCTGGATCACCGCGCCGAATTTCGGCGAGAAACCGAGCACGATCGCGATCACCGCGGCGACCGCGAACACCAGCGTCGAGTAGATCCGCGTGACGGCCATCACGCCGATGTTCTCCGCGTAGGTCGTCACGCCGGTGCCGCCGACGCTGCCCGACACGATCGTCGCGAGCCCGTCGCCGATGAACGCGCGGCCCACGTAGCGATCGAGGCTGGTGCCCGTCATCGCGCTGACGGCCTTGATGTGACCGAGGTTCTCCGCGACCAGGATCACCGCGATCGGCGCCAGCATCAGCATCGCGTGCGGATCGAACACCGGCGCGCGGAAGCTCGGCACCCCGAACCAGGCCGCCTGCCCGACGATCGAGAAATCGATCGGCTTGCCGAGCCCCATCCCGTTGGTCGCGACCGCATAGATCGCATAGGCGATCACCAGCCCGACGAGGATCAGCAGGCGCTGCACCATGCCGCGCGAGAACACCGCGACGCCGCCGACGCACAGTACGGTCACGAGCGCCATCACCGAGTCGAAGGTCGACGCCGAGACGCCCTTCACCGCGATCGGCGCGAGGTTCAGCCCGATCACCGCGACGACCGCGCCGGTCACGACCGGCGGCATCAGCGTCTCGATCCAGTTCGTGCCGATCGCCTGCACCAGCGCGCCGATCGCGACGTACACCACACCGCACGCGATGATCCCGCCGAGCGCGACCGGAATGTTCGGGTTCGGGCCGCTGCCGCCGTAGCCCGTCACCGCGATCACGAGGCCGATGAACGCGAAGCTCGAGCCGAGGTAGCTCGGCACGCGGCCGCCGACCAGCACGAAGAACAGCAGCGTGCCGATGCCCGACATGAAGATGCACAGGTTCGGGTCGAAGCCCATCAGTAGCGGCGCGAGCACGGTCGAACCGAACATCGCGACGACGTGCTGCACGCCCATCGCGACCATCTGCGGCCACGCGAGGCGCTCGTCGGGGCCGACCACGCGCGATGCCGCGCCGGTCGACTGGACCCGCCAGCGCGGGAAATAGGAATCGGACATGGGGAAAGGGCTCCTGTCGGTCGCCGGCTGCCAAGGATGCGCCGGTCTGGAATCTGGCGCGAGTTTACGGAGCGGAAATGGGGCTGGCAAGCGGGCTGACGCGCGGGGCTGGCAGGCGGGGCTGACAAGCTTCCGGCGCAGAGCGCCGCGTGTGCCGCATGTGCCGCGTACGCGAAGCGGCGCGCGGGCGGCGGATGGCGTCGGCCGCGATGCAAGCGTGCGCTCACATCGCAGCCGGTGCGCCGTGCATCAGGGATTGATGTACTGGAACAACGACATGTTCTGCAGTTGCACGTAGGCCTTCTGCGCGCCGGTCAGCGCATTCTGCACCTGCAGGTACTGGCTGATCGTCGTGACCATGTTGGTGCTGGTCAGGTCCGACAGGTTGCTGGTCGTCTGCAGCGTCGCCGTCTGGTTGACGGTCTGCATCGCCTTGACTTCCTGCTCGCGGCCGCCGACCGATGCCTGGATCGTCGTGACGTTGCGCATCGTGTTGCCGAGCTTGGTCGAGCCCGTCATCAGCGCGTTCTTCAATGCCGCGCCCGCCACCGCATTGCCCGTCACGGGCGTCTTCAGCGCCGAGATCATCGCGTCGAGCGTCGAGAACACGTCGGAGCCGCCGCTCGCCTGCGGCGCGGGCGAGACCGCGAACGTGTCGCCGGCGGCCGGCGTGCCCGACACCGCCACCGTCATCCCGCCGCCGAGCGAGATCGCCGAGCCCGCCGAATAGGCCTGCGCCGGCGTGGTGGTCGGCGGGCTGGCCGAGTTGTCGGTCACCGTGTAGGTCGGCGCGGCGGCCGTGCCGCCGAACTTGATCGAATACTGATGGCCATTCGTCGCGATCGACGGGTTCGTCACCGTGACCGCGCCGATCGTGCCGGTGCCCGTATTACCCGCGCCGGCCGACGGCACCGGCGAGCTGCCGATCGCCGGCACCGACATGAAGACGGCGGCGCCCGTGTCGCCCTGCGACACGGTGCTCGAATCGGCGATCTGCACCTGGCGCGTCCCCGTGTCGCCGACATAGGTGACGCTGCCGCTCGGCGTCGTCGAAAACGGCGCCGCCGAATTCTTCGTGCCGGCGAACAGGTAGTTGCCCGCGCCGTCGTTGGTGTTCGCGAGCGTCATCAACTGGTCGCGGTAACCCTGCAACTGCGTCCCGAGCGCCGAGCGGTCGCTGTCGGACAGCGAACCGTCGCCGGCGCGCACGAGCAGCGTCTGCGCGCTCGTCAGCACGCCGCTCACGCTCTGCAGCGTCTGGTCCTCGGCCTGCAGCGACGCGAGCGCCGTGTTCTGGTTGGTCGCGTACTGCGACAGCGTCGCCGACGTCATCGACAGCTGCACGGCCTGCGCCGCGCCGGCCGGGTTGTCGGCCGCCGTCTGCAGGCTCACGCCGCTCGAGATCTGCTGATACAGCTGCGCGAGCTGGGCCTGCTGGTCGTTCATTTGGGAAACGTTCAGCTGGAAGAACTGGGCGCTGGAAATCCGCATCGCTTCTATCCCTCGAATCCGGTCAGTTGAACAGGCCGAGCACGGTCTGGAACAGCGTCGCCGCCGTCTGGATCACTTTCGCGTTCGCCTGGTAAAGCTGCTGGTACTGCATCAGGTTGGCTGCTTCCTCGTTCGTGCTCACGCCCGACACCGACTGCTGCGCCTCGGTGATCTGGCCGATCAGCCCGGTCTGCGCGGCGCTCGACGATTTCAGCTGGGTCGTCGTGTTGCCGATGCCGTTCACGTAGCTCGCATACGCGCCGGTGAGCGTCGTCGTGCCGTTGCCGAGCGCCTTGGCGTTGACCAGCTTCGACAGCGCGAGCGCGTTGGAGCCGTCGCTGGTGCCGCCCGCATACGGCCCGATCGTGAACGAGTCGCCGGTCGCCGGTGCGCCGGACAGCGTGACGCTCACGCCGTTGAGCGCGCCCGCGGCCGTCCCCGACATCGTCATCGTCGCGCCGGCCGCCGGGTCGTACGGGACGGTGTCCGTCGGGTTGTTGATCGTGACCGACGTCGGCGGCGTGGTGCCGATCGTCACCGTCGTGCCGACCGGGAAGCCCGTCAGCGTCTTCGCCGTCGCGTCGTAGGTCAGCTTGGTCGTCGGCACCTGGTAGCCCGCGGTCACGCCGCCCAGCGTGATCTTGCCCGTGCCGGTGTTGGTACTCGCCGCCGACGTGACGGCCGGCGATGCGGCCGCGATCGCCGACGCGCTCGTCGTCGCGAGGCCGAAGCCGTTCAGCGCGCCGCGCGTCGGCAGCACGGTGAACTTGTCGCCGGCGTTCATCGAGCCCGACGGGGTCGAGAAATTCAGCCCGCCGAGCGAGACCGGCATCGGCCCCGCCTTCTGGTCGACCACCGCGCCGCTCGCGCGGTCGGTCAGCGTGTAGTTCGCGCCGTCGTAGGACAGCGTGTAGTCGCTCGTCGTCGGCTGCGAAGCGTTCGCGAACGACACGGACAGCGACGCGTTGCCGGTATTGCCCTGGTTCGAGTACACGGTCGGCGACGGCGTCGTGAACAGGTTGCCGCCCGGATTGCCCGACAGGTCGATGCCGAGCGCGTTCTGCGCGTTGACCTGCGCCGCGAAGCTGGTCGCGATCGCGCCGAGCTGGGCCTGCGCGGGGTCGAGCGTCTGGCTGCGGAACGCGAGCAGGCCGCCGAGCGTGCCGCCCGACAGCGACGAATCGGGCAGCGCCTGGTTCGGCCCCTGCGGGTTCGCGCCGGCGATGCCCTGCGACACGACGGTCAGCTCGCTCGGATCCGACGGCGACGTGACGGTCGCGAGCTGGTAGCTCTTGTCCGCGACGACGAGCGGCTGGCCGCCCGACATGAACACGCTGTAGCCGCTGTCGTTGCGCACGACCTGGATGCCGGCGAGGCCCGACAGGTTCGACACCGCGAGGTCGCGCTGGTCCATCAGCTGGTTCGGCGGCTGGCCCTGGCTGCTCGCCGCCGCGATCTGCTGGTTCAGCTGCGCGATCTGTGCGGTGTACGTGTTGATCTGCGACACGGTGCTGGTGAGCTGCGTGTTCACGCTCTGGCGCAGCGCGTCGTACTGCTGGCCGGCCGCGTTGATCTGGTTGGCCAGCGTCTGCGCGTTGCTGATCGCGGTCTGGCGCACCGACGGGTCGGACGCGTTGTTCGCGATGTTCTGCAGCCCGGTGAAGTAGCTCGTGATCCCGGTCGAGATCCCCGCCGTCGGGCTGCCGATGTAGTTGTTCAGCTGCGCGACGAGCGTGTACCACGTCGTCAGCGCGCCGCCCTGCGTCTGCGCGGTGTTCAGCTGGTCGCTCAGGTACTGGCTGTACTGGCGCTGCACGGTGACGGTGCTCACGCCCTGCGGCATGTAACCGCTGCCCGTGTACTGGCCGCTCGTTTCGGCATAGACCGGCCGCTCGACCGTATAGCCGGGCGTCGCTGCGTTGCTGATGTTGTTGCCGGTCGTCGTGAGGCCCCAGAGCGCGGCATTCAGGCCGCTGACGCCGAGGTTCATGAGTGTGTTGGACATGCGCGATCCTGATGAGCCGGCCGCGCTGCGGCCGCCGGGTTGCGTGACTCCCGGTATAACGGCCGCTGACAGGAAAAATTGAGGAAAAAATGCACGCGCGACGCGCAAGCGCGCGTCGCCGGTCGAAGCGTCCGGCAGGTGGGGCCGGCGGAGGGTCGCGGCGCGCGCCGGGCAAGGCCGGCGGCCGCGGGCGCGTCAGGCCCGCGCGAGCGAGCGGCGCTTCATTTCGAGCTGCGTGATGAGCCGCTGCAGCGTGTTTTCCGCACTGCCCGGCAGCGACATGTAGCGGAAGCCGAGCTGGTAGCGCCGCGACCCGTTCGGCATCTGCGTCGAGCGCTGCGACACGAGCTGCAGGTCGAGCGACAGCTTGCCGTGACCGGTCAGCTCGAGTTCGACGTCCGGCAGCAGCGTGCCGACCTCGAGCGCCTCGACGCGTTCGTCGGCCGTGCGCAGCCCCACGCCGCCGAGCGACAGGTTATGCACCTCGAACAGGAAGCGCTCGCCGTCCGGCAGCGTGCCGCGGCACAGGAACGGATCGACGATCGGCGCGTCGACGCGGAAATATTCCCGGCGCTGGATGCAGACCAGCACGTCGGGGAAATCGGCGACGAACGCGGGCAGCCCCTCGTAACGCGTCTCGCGCGGCGTGCCCGTGGTGAATTCGACGCGTACGCCCTCCGGCGAGGCCGCGAACGTGCAATGCGACGCGCCGAGGATGCCGGCGTTCTGCTCGGACAGCGCACCCCAGTCGAACGTGAA
Organism: Burkholderia sp. BCC1999; assembly: GCF_905339975.1. Classification (NCBI taxonomy): domain Bacteria; kingdom Pseudomonadati; phylum Pseudomonadota; class Betaproteobacteria; order Burkholderiales; family Burkholderiaceae; genus Burkholderia; species Burkholderia sp. BCC1999. The sequence goes on from NZ_CAJPHP010000019.1 coordinate 16,842, forward strand.
CGTCCGCGCACCGACATCGACCTCGAGCAGGCGCGTGACGAGCTGGCCGCCCGGGTACTGGACGGTCAGGAAATCGCCGCGATTCACGAGGTTGCGCAACTGCACGCCGATTTCCAGGGGATTGCGGCGGGCATAGTCGGGCCCGGAGTGGCCTGCATCCAGGCTGGGGTCCGTCGACGTTTCGATATTCATGGCTAGCCGGTCTTTCTTGTCATGAGCGCCCGGACAACCGGTGCGCAGTAAAACCGGGCCAGATCACAGGCCCGGTCACAGGTCTCTCACACTTAGCGGCAGTGCTGACCGAAAGTTTAGATCGAATTGGTGAATTTTTTCGCGCAAACGTTGAAACCGCGCGCGGCGGGCTGCCGGGCGCGGTCCGAAGGGGGAACCGGATGGCTGCGGGCGCCCGTTTTCAGCGAAAGCGGGCGCCGGCCGTCAGCCGATCTGCTGCATGATCGAGATCAGCTTTTTCGCGTAGTTCGGGTCGGTCGCGTAGCCGGCCTTCTGCATCCCGTGCGCGAAGCCTTCGACGCTGCGGCTCGCGCTGAGCACGCCCGAGTAGCGCGGATTGTTCTTCAGCAGGTTCGCGTAGTCGGTCATCGCGTGCTCGTACGAGTCGTACGCGCGGAATTTCGCGACCACGCGGCGCGGCGTGCCGTTCACGTATTCGGTCGTCAGCGCCGACACCGTGCGGCCCGTCCAGCCCTTGTTCGCCTTGATGCCGAACACGTTGTAGCTGGTCGACCCGTCGGAGGCACGGATCTCGCGCTTGCCCCAGCCCGATTCGAGCGCGGCCTGGCCGACGATGAAGCGCGCCGGGATGCCGGTCGTCGCGCTGGCCGCCTGCGCGGGGCCCGCGAGCCGGTCGACGAACGCGTCGGCGTCCTGCACGCCGCTCGCGCCCTTCAGCGGCGGCGTCAGCGCGCTGCCGGCCGAGTAACCGCGTGCGCCGGCGAGACCGCCATTGTTCGCCGCGTTCGCATAGGCCTTCGCCATCGCGTTCATCGCGGCGAGGCTGCCTTCGTTGCCGGCCGTGCCGAGGCCGCCGGCGCCCATGCCGCCCGCGCCGATGTCGGCCGCCGTGTCGCTGCCCGCGCCCGCGCCGGCGTTGCGCAGCAGCTGCTTCATCAGCGCGTCGGCGACACCCATCCCGCGCGTCGACATCTGCTGCGCAAGCTGCTGGTCGAGCATCGACGTGTACATCTTCGACGTATGCGAATCGAACAGCCCGCCGTCGGGCGATGCGTCGCGCATGCTCTTGAGCATCATCTGCGTGAACATCGCGTCGAACTGGCCGGCGACCGCCTTCGCGCCGGCCTGCGGCGACTGCTTCGCCTGCGCGCGCAGTGCATCGAAACCCTGCACGTCGAGCGCGAAGCGCTGCGTGAGGTCGTTCGCGTTCGGAAGGTTCGCCATAAGGGTCTGCCTACTCATGAAACGTACATGCGTTGCCCCGAGACGGGCCGCTCGCAAGGACTGCGACGCCGCGAATACTGGACGTATTCGCAAGGAGCGTGACGCAGCGAGCGGCCCGTCTCGGGGCAACCCCAAATTTAAATTGCATTCCACGGGAATGCCCGAAATCGGCCGCATGGCGGCGTCCTTCGTCTCTTGTTTGGCACGGCCAAACGGCGCTCCTCACTCCTTGCCCTGCGCCCGATTTCGGGCATTCGCATGCACGTTTCATGAGTAGGCAGACCCTTAGATCACCTCCAGGTCGGCGCGCAACGCGCCGGCCGCCTTCATCGCCTGCAGGATCGACATCAGGTCCGCGGGCGTCGCGCCGAGCGTGTTCAGCGCCTTCACGACGTCGGCGAGGTTCGCACCGGCCGTCACCATCTTCAGCGCGCCGTTGTCCTGCTTCAGCTGGATCTGCGACTGCTGCGCCACCACGGTCTGCCCGTTCGAGAACGGCCCCGGCTGCGACACCACCGGCTGTGTATTGACGACGACCGACAGGTTGCCGTGCGCGACCGCACAGCTCTGCAGCGTGACCATCTGGTTCATCACGATCGAGCCCGTGCGCGCGTTCAGGATCACCTTCGCCGCAGCCTTGTCCGGGCTCACGTCGAGGTTCTGCAGCCGCGCCATGAAGGCGACCTGCTGCGCCGAATCGGCCGGCGCCGCGAGCTGGATCGTGCGGCCGTCGAGCGCCGTCGCGGTGCCCGGGCCGAAGCTCGAGTTGACCGCGGACACGATCCGCTGCGCGGTGCCGTAGTCCATGTCGTTCAGCTGCAGCTGCAGCACGCCGTTCATCTGCGCGATCGCGTTCGGCACCGCGCGCTCGACGATCGCGCCGCCGACGATCCGGCCGGCCGCGAGCTGGTTCACCTGCACGCGGCTGCCGTTCGCGCTGGCGCCCGCGCCGCCGACCGCCATGTTGCCCTGCGAGAGCGCGTACACCTGCCCGTCCGCGCCCTTCAGCGGCGTGAGCAGCAGCGTGCCGCCGCGCAGGCTCTTCGCGTTGCCGAGCGACGACACCGTCACGTCGAGCGCCTCGCCCGGCCGCGCGAACGGCGGCAGCGTGGCCGTCACCATCACGGCCGCGACGTTCTTCAGCTGCATGTTGCTCAGCGACGACGGGCCGCCGTTCGCCGAACCGTTGTTGATCGAAATGCCGAGGTTCGCGAGCATGTTCGCGAGCGTCTGCGTCGTGAACGGCGTCTGCATCGTCTGGTCGCCCGTGCCGTCGAGACCGACGACGAGGCCATAGCCGATCAGCGGGTTGTCGCGCACGCCCTGGATCTGCGCGAGGTCCTTCAGGCGCTCCGCATGCGCGGGCACCGCGCCGAGCGCGCACGCCGCAGCCACGGCCGCGAACGCGACGGCGAGCCGCGCGGCGGCATGCGCACGGGCCGACAGGCGGTGGATCAGGGTCGTCTGCATCGTCATCACCACGGCGCGATGTTGAGGAAGAAGCGCTGCAGCCAGCCCATCGTCTCGGCTTCGTTGATGTAGCCCTTCGACGAGTATTCGATCTTCGCGTCGGCGACCTGCGTCGAGTAGACGGAGTTCGCACCCGAGATCGTGTTCGGGTTGACGACGCCCGAGAAGCGCACGAATTCGTTGCCCTGGTTGATCAGCATCTGCTTCTCGCCGCTGACCACGAGGTTGCCGTTCGGCAGCACGCCGGTGACCGTCACCGTGATCGTGCCGTTGAACGTGTTCGCCGCGCTCGCGCCGCCGGTCGCCGCGAACTTGTTGTTGCCGGTGGCCGACAGGTTCGCCTTCGCGAACAGCCCGCCGAGGAAGCCGGCCGTCGGCACGTTGAAGTCGGTGTTGCCCTGCCGGTTGGTGTTGGCGCCCGACGACTTGGTCGCGTTGATGTTCTCCGCGATCATGATCGTCAGGATGTCGCCGATGTTGCGCGGCCGCTGATCCTCGAAGAGCGGCCGCCCCGCGTAGCCGGGGTTGTAGATCGAGCCGGGCGCCTGCATCGACATCGGCATCGGCGGCTGCGCCGTCATCGGCTGCTGGATGATCGGGTCGCGCGGAATCTGCGCGCAACCGGCGAGCGCCGCCACCGCGACCGCGCATGCGGCGCGGACGGGGGCTGACGGGAGGAGGCGAACCTGCTTCATGGCGACGACGGGACTTTCCGGTTAGCTCTTCATCTGCGTGACGGTCTGCAGCATCTGGTCGGACGTCGTCACGGCCTTGCTGTTGATCTCGTAGGCACGCTGCGTCTGGATCATGTTGACCAGTTCCTGCACGACGTTCACGTTCGACGCTTCGACGTAGTTCTGGTTGAGCACGCCCGCGCCGTTCAGGCCCGGCTGCGACACGTTCGGCGCGCCCGACGACGTCGTCTCGGAGAACAGGTTCTCGCCGCGCGCCTCGAGGCCGGCCGGGTTGATGAAGGTCGCGATCTGCAGCGCGCCGATCTGCACCGAATTGGTCGAGCCCGCCTGCGTGACCGTCACCACGCCATCCTTGCCGATCGTCAGCGACGTCGCGTTCTGCGGGATCGTGATCGCCGGCAGGATCTGGTAGCCGCTCGACGTGACGAGCTGGCCCTGCGCGTTGGTCTGGAACGAGCCGTCGCGCGTGTATGCGTTCGTGCCGTCCGGCATCACCACCTGGAAGAAGCCCGCGCCGTTGATCGCGACGTCCTTCGAGTTGCCGGTCTGCGTGAGGCCGCCCTGCGTGTACAGGCGCTCGGTCGCAACCTGCTGCACGCCGGTGCCGAGCTGCAGGCCCGACGGCAGCTCGGTCTGTTGCGTCGAGTTCGCGCCCGGCTGGCGGATGGTCTGGTACAGCAGATCCTCGAACACCGCGCGCGACGCCTTGAAGCCGTTCGTGCTGGTGTTCGCGAGGTTGTTCGAAATCACGTCCATCTGCGCCTGCTGCGCATTCATGCCGGTGGCGGCGATGTAGAGCGAACGGTTCACTTGTCGATTCTCCTGCGTAAGCTGGCGGGGGCGCTCAGCTGAAGTTGAGCAGCTGGTTCGCCGACTGCTCGTTCTGGTCGGCCGTCTGGATCAGCTTCGACTGAAGCTGGAACGCGCGCGCGTTGTCGATCATCGCGACCATCGCGGTCACCGGGTTGACGTTGCTGCCCTCGAGCGAATTCGGCGTGACGACCACGTTCGGGTCGGCGTCGGCCGGATTGCCGTCGGCGGTGCGGAACAGCCCGTCGTTGCCGCGCGCGAGCGTGGCCGGATCGGGATTGACGAGCTTCATCTGGTCGACGATCGCAACGGCCGTCGGCGGGTCGCCCGGCATCAGCGCGGAAACGGTGCCATCCTTGCCGATCGTCACTTCCGCGTTCGGCGGCACCGAGATCGGGCCGCCGTTGCCGATCACCGGCAGGTTGCTCGCGTTGACGAGCTGGCCGTTCTCGTCGACGTGCAGGTTGCCGGCGCGCGTGTACGCCTCGCTGCCGTCGGCCGCCTGCACCGACAGCCAGCCCGCGCCCTGCACGGCAACGTCGAGCGGGTTGCCGGTGCGCGTGATCGGACCCGGTGCGTAATCCGCGCCGGGCGTCGACGCGAGCACGTAGGTACGCGTCGTCGTCGGGTCGATCGCGCTGCCGTCGCCGAAATTCATCGGCACCGCGCGATACGTCGCGAGCTGCGCGCGAAAGCCCGTCGTCGACGTGTTCGCGAGGTTGTTCGCGACGATCGCCTGCTGGTCGAGCGACTGCGACGCGCCCGTCATCGCCGTGTAGATCAGTCGGTCCATGGCTGCCGGTTATCCGCGCTTACAGGTTGATGAGCGTCTGGTCGACGGTCTGCTGCGTCTTGATCGTCTGCGCGTTCGCCTGGTAGTTGCGCTGCGCGGTGATCAGGTTGACGAGCTGCGACGTGAGGTCGACGTTCGAGTTTTCGAGCGCGCTGCCCTGCAGCGTGCCGTGGTTCGTGCTGCCCGGCGCGGAGACCTGCGGCACGCCCGATGCGGCGGTTTCCGCATACTGGTTGCCACCGAGGTTCACCAGCCCGTTCGGGTTGTTGAAGTTCGCCAGCGCGATCTCGCCGAGCACCGCGGTCTGGCCGTTCGAGTAGTTGCCGGTCAGCTTGCCGTCGGCGCCGATCGAATAGGTCGTCAGCGTGCCGCTCGCGAAACCGTTCTGCGCGAGGTTGTTCACGCCGTCCTTGCCGCCGTACTGCGTGGTGCCGGTCAGGTCGAGAGTGAGGTTCTGCGGCGTCGCCGAGCCGTCGGTGTTCGGCACGGTGAACTGGAACTGGCCGAGCGACGCGGTCGGCGCCGGCGGCGTGCCCGTCGTCGTGCTCTTGATCGCGCCCGACGTATCGAACGTGACCGTGCCGAGATCGGTCGTCGTGCCGCCCTGGACACCCGCGTATGCTTCCCACGTGCCCGATGCCGACTTCACGAAATACATGTTGACCGCCTGCGAACCGCCCAGCGAGTCGTACACCTGGATCGACGTCGAGTAGTTGTAGGTCGTGCTGTCGGTCGCGCTGAACGGCGTCTTGGTCGGCGTCGTGTCCTGCGAGTTCAGGTTGAACTGGCCGGTGATCTTGGTCGTCGCGGTCGGCGCGATGTTGGTCGTCGGCGCCTGCAGCGGCACGGTCTGCGCGGTGTTGATCACGCCGCCCGCGCCGGCCGCATAGCCCATCAGGTTACGGCCTTGCGAGTCGACGATGTAGCCGTTCTTGTCGCGCTGGAACGTGCCGTCGCGCGAGTACGTCGTCACGCCGTTGTTCGACATCTGGAAGAAGCCGTTGCCGTTGATCGCGACGTCGAGCGACGAGTTCGTCGTATTGATCGTGCCCTGACCGAACTGCTGCTGCACCGACCCGAGCGACGTGCCGATGCCGATCTGCGTGTTGACCGACGTCGCGACCGAGTTCGCGTACATGTCGGAGAACTGCGCGGTGCTCGACTTGAAGCCGACCGTGTTCGCGTTCGCAATGTTGTTGCCGATCACGTCGAGTGCGTTCGAGGCACCGGCGAGGCCGCTCAGACCCTGTTGATAACCCATTTCGGTCTCCGTTTCGAGAAAGCTCGATCAGTTGGTGGTGGTGTCGCCGGTCGTGGACGACGTCTTGACGTTCGGGAAGATCGACGCGACCTGGGTGAGCCCCACCGTCGTACCGTTCGACAGCACCAGGCCCGCCGTGCCGTCCGCCTGCTTGATCACGCTCTGCACCGTTGCGGCCGCCAGCACGGTCGGCGCGTAGGCCTTGCCGTCGGTGCCCGTGTACTGCGCGCTGACCGTGTACGCGCCGTCCGGCAGCGCGTTGCCGGCCGCGTCGGTCGGCGTCCAGTTGAACGGCACGGTGCCGGCCGACTGCTTGCCCGCGTTGATCGTGTTGACGACGACGCCCGAGCTGTTCTTCACGGTGATCGTCAGGTTCGACACGTCGCTCGTGAGCGACACGCCGAACGGCGACGCCGCGCCGCTCTTCACCGCGACCGAGTTGCCCGGCGCGAGCACGTTCGTGCCGATCAGCAGCGCGGCCTGCGTCTGCTGGCCGGCCGTGAGCTGCGTCGACAGCGACGTCAGCGACGTGTTCAGCTGCGCGATGCCGCTCACCGTGTTGATCTGCGCGAGCTGCGATGTCATCTGCGAGCTGTCGACCGGGCTCGTCGGATCCTGGTTCTGCAGCTGCGTGACGAGCAGCTTCAGGAACGTCGCCTGCAGGTCGCTCGCCGACGTGCCGTTGGTCGACGACACGTTGTTGGTGTTCATCGTGTCGGTCGGCAGGGTCGACACGTTCGTGCCGTTGCTGCCGATCGTCGTGCTGGAGGAAGTCATCCTGGGTGGCCTTCTGTCGTGGTCTGTGAGGTCGGCGCGCGGCTTACGAGCCGATCGTCAACGTCTTGAGCATCAGCGTCTTCGCGGTGTTCAGCGTCTCGACGTTGGCCTGGTACGAGCGCGACGCCGAGATCATGTTCACCATCTCCTGCACCGGATCGACGTTCGGCATCTGCACGTAGCCGTTCGCGTCGGCGGACGGGTTCGCCGGGTCGTAGGTCGACTTCATCGGCGACGGGTCGTCCATCACCTTCGTCACGCGCACGCCGCCCACGCCCTGGCCGGACGCGGTGCGCGCGCCGCCGATCGGGTCGGTTGCGAACACGACCTGCTTGGCCTTGTACGGCTTGCCGTCGGGGCCGGTGGCGCTGTCGGCGTTCGCGAGGTTCGACGCGGTGACGTTCAGGCGCTGCGATTGCGCGGACAGCGCCGAACCGGCGACGCCGAAGATGTTCATCAACGAAGGCATGGTGGCTCCTGGTGCTTGTGCTCGGGTTCGGTTGCGCTTACGAGTTCGTCGAGATCGCGGCGATCATCGCCTTGATCTGCTGGGTCATCACGGTCATCCCGGATTCGTAGTGCAGCGCGTTGTTCGCGAACTGCACGCGCTCGACGTCGAGATCGACCGTGTTGCCGTCGAGCGACGGTTGCAGCGGCATCCGGTACTGCGCACGGCCGTAGTCGTCCGACGGGCCGCCGGTCGGGATCAGCTTCGCGGTGCCGGCCATGTGACCGGCCGCCGTCGACACCATCGACATGCCGCTCGTCACGCCGGCCGGCTGCGCCATCGGCAGCTGCGCGGCGTTGCTCGGCGCCAGGCCGCCGCCCGTCTGCTTCAGCGAGCGCGCGAGCGTCGACGCGAAATCGACGTCACGGGCCTGGTAGCCGGGCGTGTCGGCGTTCGCGATGTTCGACGACAGCAGTTCCTGCCGGTAGGCGCGCACGTCGAGCGCCTGTCGGCCGAACGCGAATTCCGCATCGAGTTTGTCCAGCATGTGTGCGTCTCTCCGTATGAAGCGCTGCACGCCCCTCGCGCCGGATGGCGACCCGAGAGGCTTTTTTCCATGACAGCGATGGTAGGCGTCGGACGCAACCGGCAATCGGGCGAATAACGCGGCAAAGGCCCCCTCTATTCATCGTTTGCGCAGCGGCCCGGCTCCCTAGAATGCGCATCGGATCAACGGATCGAGGACACGGCGATGACTGGCAGCGCACTTCGCGGAAGGAACGGGCGGCTCACGCACGTCCAGCGTGCGTTTGCGCCTGCAGTTGCACTCGCTGCGGCGCTGTGGATCGCCGCACCGGCCGCACACGCGGAAGACGGGATGATCGTGATTCCCGGACGCGGCGAGACGGCCGAAACCGCGCTCGCGCATGCCAACGCGGCGAACGGCGGGCAGTTCGGCGGGAATGCGGGGATGGCTACGGGTGCGGGCATCGCGCCGGAGGCCGGCCGTGCTGCTTCGGCGGCAGGGGCCGCGACCGGCTACGCGGCGCAACCGGCCGGCACGATGGTCGTGACGACCGTGCCGCCCCCGGCGCCCGCGCCGTCGCCCGTTCGTGCAGCCGCTCGTGTGAACGCCGGCTACGGCGCGCAGCCGCGCGCTGCCGACCCGAGCGCCATCGCGACGGTCGTCGCCGGCACGGCCGAGCCCGCATCGAATCCCGTTCGGCCGGCGCAACCGTCGGCCGCCGCCGCACGCGTCGCCGCAACCCGCGCCGCGTCGGCCGCACCGGCGCCGCGCGCGGCGGCGGTTTCAGCGAATCCGGCCGCGGCCCCGGCCGCCACTGCGGCCCAGCCCGCGACGCCGCCCGGCCAGCAGGATCCCGAGACGATCCGCCGCGCAGCCCTCGCGTTCCTGCAACAGCAGATCGCCGGCCTGCCCGGCAAGACCACCGCGACGGTCACGACCTCGTTTCCGCGCGGGCTCGCCGCGTGCACGACGCTCGAGCCGTTCCTGCCGACCGGCGCGCGCCTGTGGGGCCGCACGACAGTCGGCGTGCGCTGCGCGGGCGAGCGGCCGTGGACCGTCTACCTGCAGGCGAAGGTCGCCGTGCAGGCCACCTATTACGTCGCCGCGCGCCAGATCGCGCCCGGCGAGCCGCTCACCGCGGCCGACCTGGTCGCCCGCGACGGCGACCTGACGGTCATGCCGCTGGCGGTGATCACCGATCCGGCGCAGGCGATCGGCTCGACCGCGCTCGCGCGCATCTCGGCCGGCCTGCCGCTGCGGCAGGACCTGCTGAAAAGCGCGGCGTCGGTGTCGGCCGGCCAGACGGTGCGGGTCGTCGCGGCCGGGCCCGGCTTCACGATTTCGGCCGAGGGCAGCGTGCTCGCGAATGCGGCACCGGGCCAGTCGGTGCGGGTGCGGATGGCGGCGGGCCAGATCGTCACGGCGATCGTCAAGGACGCCGGCACCGTGGAAATTCCGCTATAGGGACGGATTCAGCAGCAAGAGTGTAAAGAATTGTTTATTCGGGGCATTTCGGGTTCGCGGTGCTAAAGTTCGGGCCGACCCGGCCGTTATCTGGGTCAAACCGTACAGGAAACCCATCGTGAAAATCGATTCCACTCCGAACCCGAGCCCCCTGGCGCCGACCGGCAACGGCGCGTCCCGTGCGCAATCCGGCACGGCCCAGTCGTCCGCGCAGGCGGCCGACGCCGGATCGACCGGCGGCGACACGACCGTGAACCTGTCGGGTCTGTCCGGCCAGCTGCGTTCGGTATCCGCGTCGGGCGACGCCGATATCGACACCGGCCTTGTCCAGTCGATCAAGGACGCGCTGAACAACGGCACGTTGACGATCGACGCGAACAAGATTGCCGACGGCGTATTGAATACCGCCCGCGAGCTGCTGCAACAGCAGCGCCCGCAGGGTAACTAAGCCGGCCCAGGGCCTGCTTACGCTAATAACGGGCTTGCGCTGGCCACCAGAAGGGCCGAGCGCAAGGATTGCGACGAAGCGAATACTCGACGTATTCGCAAGGAGTATGACGCAGCGATCGGCCCTTCTGGTGGCCAGCCCCACAAAGGATTTTTTCCAATCAGGGGAACGAGCCCGTTATTAGCGTAAGCAGGCCCTAGCCGGTTCCACCGGTTTGCCGGCGCGCCACCGCGCGTGCCGGCGCGACGAGCATGACGCGATGAGAGAAGAGCTGCTGGCCACGGTCAACGACGAACACGCGACGGTCGAGGCGTTCGCGTCCCTGCTCGTCTACGAGGAAAAGGCACTGACGACGGCCGAGCCGCTCGAGATGCTGCCTGGCATCGTCGAAAAGAAAACCGCGCTGATCGACCGGCTCGCGCAGCTCGAACGCACGCGCGACACGCAGCTTTCCGCGCTCGGCTTTCCGGCCGGCAAGAAGGGCATGGACCAGGCCGCCGAGCGCGATGCACGCCTCGCCGGCCGCTGGCAGTTGCTGCAGCAGGCCGCCGAACGCGCGCGCCAGGCCAATGCGAACAACGGGATGCTGATCCGCATCCGGATGGACTACAACGAGCGCGCGCTCGCCGTGCTGCGCTCGGCGCCCGCGCCGACCGGCGTGTACGGCCCGGACGGGCGCGTCTCGGCGCTGACGCGCTGACCGGCCGGCAGTACCGCCGATACCGTATCGACCGCCTCTCGCCGCCATTCGCGGCACTTCACGTTTCGACAGACCGGGCCCGAGCCCGGCGCCCACGGTCCCTTCCGATACACGGCCGCGCAACCGCGCCGCCGCCTCGTCACAACAATCAGAAGAGGGCCGCATGTCTTGTTTCCGCATTCCGTTGTCGAGCCGCATCGTCGTCGCTTCCGCTGTCGCGGCGCTGGCCGCCACGCTGACGCTCCCCGCCGCACAGGCCGCCAGCCCCGCGCCGCTGCCCACGCCGACGGGCGACATGTCGCTGTCGCCGGCCGGCCCCGACGTCGCGCCGCCGGCCGCATCGAGCGCGCCTGGCGCGACGTCGCGCGCCGCGCGCCGCGGGTCCGATACCTACACGTACCTGCGTTGCTGGTACCGGATCGACGCGGATCCGCTGAAGCCGGCCGCGACCTACGAATGGGCGCGCGACCCCGCCGGCGGCGACTGGTATCGCGTGTCCGGCTACTGGTGGGCCGACGGCATCACGCAGTGGAAGAACATGTTCTACAGCACGACGACGCAGGACACGCTCGCCGACGTGTGCCGCAAGACGCTGGCGGCGAAAGGCATCCGGTCCGATCTCACGCAGGCGGTCGCGGCCAACAACGCGCTGTCGTTCAACTACACGGTGTGGACCATCGACGCCGCGCAACAGGACGCGCGCGTCAACAAGCTGATCGTGTTCGGCGACAGCCTGTCCGACACCCAGAACATGTTCAACGCGAGCCAGTGGAAGCTGCCTAACGGCACGAGCTGGCATGCGGGGCGCTTCAGCAACGGCCCCGTGTGGGCCGAATATCTCGCGAACGCGCTGCGGCTGCCGTTCTACAACTGGGCGATCGGCGGTGCGGCGACCGACCAGCACCTCGTCGTGCCGGGCCTCGTGCAGCAGATCGACTCGTGGCGCGAATACATGGAGCGCGCCCCGGACTACCGGCCAGCCAACACGCTGTTCGCGGTGTTCGCGGGCGGCAACGATCTCGTGAACTACGGGCGCTCGCCCGAGCAGGCGGCGAATGCGGTGCGCGACAGCCTCGAGCGGCTCGCCGCGGCCGGCGCGACGCGGATCATGCTCGTCACGCTGCCGGACGTGTCGCGCGCGCCGGTGTTCGCGACCCGTGCCGACACGGCGAGCGTCGCCGCGCAGGTCAAGGACTACAACCGGCGCCTCGTCGACGCGGCCGCCGCGCTGCGCGATCGCTACGGCGCGACGCTGCGGCTCGAGGTGTTCGACGCCTACGCGCCGTTCGACGACCTGCTGACCCACCCGGCCCGGTACGGCTTCGACGACGCGACGCGCGCCTGTCTCGACATCCCGAAGCCGTCGTCGCTCACCTACCTGAGCGCGCAGACGCCGCGCGCCGACTGCCGCGATCCGGCGCGCTTCGTGTTCTGGGACACGCTGCACCCGACGACGCGCACGCACGCGTGGCTCGCCGAGCGGATCGCACCGTTCGTGCGCGCGCGCCTGCTGAACTGATCGCGGCGGGCGGCGGCGCTTACAGCAGCGGACACGCAGTGACCTGCGTGCCGCGTTCCACGCACAACCGCTCGTAGTCGCGCAGGTATGCGCGCTCGTCGTCGTCGAGCAGGTCGAGATCGATCAGGTCCCAGTCGTAGCCGACCGTCACGATGTTCTCGAACCTCACCGTGTCCGGTTGCGTTTCGTCGGGCCGGATGATCACGATGTTCTCGATCCGCACGCCGCCCTTGCCCGCCAGGTAGATGCCCGGCTCGACCGAAATCACCGCATTCGGCACCAGCCCGTATTTCGCGCCCGGCGCGAACCGCACGCCACCCTCGTGCACGTGAATCCCGACGCCGTGCCCGGTGCCGTGGCCGAAATCGTGGCCGTGGTCGCGGCACACCTGCCGCACGAGCGCGTCGACGTCGGCGCCCGTCGCCGTGCTCGGGAAGCGCGTGACGAGCCCCTTGATGCAGGCCTTCAGCGCGACCGTGTAGATCTCGCGCTGCCACGGCTGCGCAACCGTGTCCGGATGCGTGCGGCGCAGCACGACGCGCGTGCAGTCCGTCGCGAAGCCGGCTTCGTAATAAGCGCCGCTGTCGAGCAGCACGAGCTCGCCTTCCGTCAGCTCGACGCCGGCGCTTGCCGCCGTGTAATGCGCGAACGCGCTGTTCGCGCCGTTCGCCGCAATCGACGGGAACGTCAGCGCGACGGCCGAACGCGCGCCGTACGCGTCGTTGATCGTGCGTGCGAGGTCGTATTCGGTGTGGCGGGCGCCCGGCTCGCCGGTCTTCGCCCAGCGCATCGTCTCGGCGATCGCCGCCGAGCTGCGCGCGAACGCGTCGCGGAACCGGTCGAGCACCGCCGGCGTCTTGCTCGCCCGCATCGCCTCGACCGGGTTGAAATCGGCATGCCGCGCGTGCGGCCACACGCGGCTCACCGCATCGACGAGCGCGCAGTTCACCGATTCGAAGCCGTAGCACACGTGCTCGACCGCGAACTGCGCGAGAAAACGCTCGAGCGCCGCCACATCGCGGCGGATCACGTTCAGCGCCGGATACGAATCGAGCGCGACCTCGCAGCCGTCGCAGCCTTCCGGCAGGAACAGCGCGACCTGCCCGCCGACCGCGAACAGGAAGCCGAGGTGCGACGACGCATTCGGGATGTGATAACCGCGGCTGTTCAGCAGATACGCGAGATCGTCCGACGCGCACGAGAAGAACGCGGTCTTGCCGTCGGCCGCGCCGGTGTGCGCGGCGAGCTGGCGGTTCAGCGTGTCGAGGTTCTGCGCGACGCTCAGGCCGGTCATCGCTTCCGGCACCTCGAAGATCGGCCGCTCGACGTTCCAGCCCGGCAGCGCGATCGCACGGTCGATCTCGCGATCGGCGAGGCTCGTCCAGTCGAGCGACGCGGCCTGCGTCTGCGCGAGCAGCCGGTCGCGCTGCGCGACGCTGACCCGCAGCGCGTCGTAGCCGACCCGCGCGAGCCGGCTCGCATGTGCAACCAGCCAGTCGGCCATCGCCTGCCAGATCGTCACGTTCATCCCGAGCTTCTCGATATGCACGTGCGCCGGATCGCACTGCTGCTCGGCCTGCAGGTGATAACGGCCATCGACGAACAGCACGAACGGCGGCACGCCGAGCGCCTGCGCGGTCGCCGCGCTCAGGAAGATCCCGCAGCCGGCCGACCCGTCGAAACCCGACAGCGCGTAGCGCGGGTTGTTGCTGCGCGGCAGGTACTCGGTCACGTATTCGTCCTGCGACGTGACGATCACCGCGTCGAGGCGCGCCGCGTCGAGCAGGCGCGACAGGCCGGCCTGCGTGTCGGCGACGGACGCGTCGTACTGGGGAAGGCCGGAGAAGCTGTATTTCAGTCGATCGATCATCGTGTGCCCGTTATTCATTGTTGTCGGCGGTCGGCGGCGTGACGCGGCATGGCGCATGCCGCAAACGACTCGTCGCCGTGGCGCGGATCACGCGCGGCCCGGCGCACAGCCGGCCCGCGGTGCCGTTCCGGCGGCAGGTCTTCGGGGAATTTTTGTCTCACTTAACTTTGTTTGATGCGCGACAGAATCTAGAGCACGCCGAAATTGAGGTCAAGCTAAAATTTTCGTAGGACTAAAATCGGCGTGACGGACGCGGATCCCGGCACAACGCGAATTCGCCCGGCAGCACTGCGCGGTACAATGCGCCGGCATCGCCGTCCCGACGGCCGTGCTTCGTGCGATGCGCGGAAAGCAAGTCCCGGCGACTGCACCGCCTCTCCGCTCGTCTCCCGACTCGTTGCCACGAAAGAGATTCATGGATTCAGACATCATGCGTATCGGCCTGCGCATTCGCCGCCTGCGCCGGGAAGCGAAGAAGACGCTGCTGGAAGTCGCGACCGAAGCGAAGCTGTCGGTCGGGTTCCTGTCGCAGGTCGAGCGGCATCTCACCGGCATCTCGCTGTCTTCGCTCGTCAACGTCGCCAAGGCGCTCGACGTCCCGCTCGGCGCGCTGATCGACCAGCCGCGCCAGGCGCAGCCCGATTCGCACGAAGGCAGCCGCAAGCCGTACGCGCTCGACGCCACGTCGCAGTGGTACGAGCGGCTCTCCACCACCTTCGAAGGCAGCCAGGTCAACGCGCTCAAGGTGCGGATGATGGAAGGCTACCGTTCGGAATGGGTGTCACATGGCGGCGACGAGTTCGTGTACGTGCTGGCCGGCCGCATCTGCTACACGGTCGGCAAGAAGGTCTACCCGCTGGCGCCCGGCGATTCGCTGCACTTCGACGCACGCAAGCGGCATCGCGTCGCGAACGTCGGCGACGGGCCGGCCGAGCTGATCGCGGTCGGCACGCTGCCGCTGTTCGACGACAGGTGCGCCGAACTGGTGTCCGCGACGATGGAAATCCGACCGCCGGCGCCCGGCGAGCCGCGCGTGAGCCGCCGCGCCGCGCCGGCCTCCAAACGCAGCGACCGCGACGCCGAGGCAGCCCGGCCGGCCAGGGCCGGCGCCGCGGAAAAGAAGGCTTCGGCGAAACCGCTCGCGTCCACCGGCAAACGCCCGGCGGCCGCCACCCCGGCGCGCAAGAAGAAGTCGTAACGGCCGCGAACGCGCGCCACCCTGTTCTTCCCCGTATTCGTCGCCCCTACTCGTCGATCTCGAGCGCTTGCGCGACGGCCCGGATCCGCGCGCGATGCACGGCATCCTTGATCTTCTCCGCGTCGTTGCCGATGCCGCGCGCGATCGCGCCGGCATCGACGCTACGCGCGGCCGCGAGCGCGACGCGCAGCCGCTCGGCCTGCGGATACGGTTGCGCATCGAGCCCGAGCCGACCGCGCGCATCCGATTCGCACGCCTGCAGCATCTCGGCGAAACGCGCCGGCTTGCGCAACGCATCGCTGCGCTCGAACAAGCGCACCAGCGCGGCCGCGCCCATCTCCATCACGCGATGCAGGTTGCCGTGCTCGCGCGCGACCACGAGCGCAAGATCGCGGCATTCGTTCGGCACGCGCAGCCGCTCGCACAACGGCTTGAGCAGATCGACGCTGCGGCCTTCGTGGCCGACGTGGCGCGGCAGCACGTCCGCGGGCGTCGTCGCCTTGCCGAGATCGTGCGTGAGCGCCGCGAAGCGCACCGGCAGCGAATAGCGCTGCTTCGCCGCGTAGTCGACGACCATCATCACGTGCACGCCGGTATCGACTTCCGGGTGATAGTCGGCGCGCTGCGGCACGCCCCACAGCGCGTCGACCTCGGGCAGGATGCGCGCGAGCGCGCCGCACTCGCGCAGCACCGCGAACATCCGCGACGGCTTCGCCTCCATCAGCCCGCGCGCGATTTCCTGCCACACGCGCTCGGGCACCAGCGCGTCCACCTCGCCCGCGTCGACCATCCGCCGCATCAGCGCGAGCGTTTCGTCCGCCACCGTGAAATCGGCAAACCGCGCGGCGAAGCGCGCAATCCGCAGGATCCGCACCGGATCCTCGACGAACGCGTCGCTCACGTGCCGGAACACGCGCGCGCGCAGGTCGGCCTGGCCGTCGAACGGATCGATCACGGGCCCGACCAGCGCACCCTCCGGGCTCACCTCGCGCGCCATCGCGTTGACCGTCAGGTCGCGCCGCGCGAGATCCTCGTCGAGCGTCACGTCCGGCGCGTAATGGAACTGGAAGCCGTGATAGCCGGCCGCCGTCTTGCGCTCGGTGCGCGCCAGCGCGTACTCCTCCTGCGTCCGCGGATGCAGGAACACCGGGAAATCCTTGCCGACCGGCCGGAAGCCCTGCGCGGCCATCTGCTCGGGCGTCGCGCCGACCACCACGTAGTCGCGGTCCTGCACGGGCACGCCGAGCAATTCGTCGCGGATCGCTCCGCCTACCGCGTAAATGTTCATGGCGTGGGCTCGTATTCGGCGATCACGTTCGTTTCGCGGCGCGCGGCGTCGATCCAGCGCTGCACGGCCGGCAGCGCCGTCACGCGCGCCGCATAGCCGGCCGCGTCCGGCGACAGGCCCGGCTCATACGTGTTGAAGCGCATCACGACGGGCGCGTACATCGCATCGGCAATCCCGAATTCGCCGAACAGGAACGGCCCGCCCGACGCCTCGAGACATGCGCTCCACAGCGCATCGATGCGTGCGACGTCGGCGAGCGCGTCTGGCGTCGCGCCACGCCCCGGCATCGACGCGCGCACGTTCATGCCCATCTGCGTGCGCAGCGCCGCGAAGCCCGAGTGCATCTCGGCCGACACGCAGCGTGCATGCGCCCGCTCCAGCGGATCGGCCGGCCACATCGGGAACTGCGGATAGCGCTCGGCGAGCGTCTCGGCGATCGCGAGCGAATCCCAGATCGCGACGCCGTGGTCGTCGATCAGGCACGGCACCTTGCCGGTCGGCGAGTATTCGCGGATGCGCGCGGCCGTGTCGTCGCGGCGCAGCTCGACCGCGATCTCGTCGAACGGGATGCCGAAATGCGCGAGCAGCAACCAGGGCCGCATCGACCACGACGAGTAATTCTTGTCACCAATGACGAGTTTCATGACGGGGTTCCGGACAACGCGAAAAGGGAAAGGAAAGGGGCCGGACGACGGCAATGCGCGCGGACGCTAGCGGCGCGAGCGGAACCAGTCGAACCGCGAACGTTTCGTGGCTTCGCCGAGATACGCGGGCGCGATGCTTTCGAGACTCGCGGGCGAGATCCCGAGTTCCGGCGCGAGCGGCCCCGACAGCACGTTCGGCACCGACATCGTCGCGAGATTGTCGCGCGTGAGCACGGGCTCGCCGGGCAGGCATTCGAACACGCTCGCCTGCAGCCGCGCGAGCGCGTCGGGCAGCCGCACGATGCGTGCCTGCCGGCCGACCAGCGTGCCGCAATAGCGCACCAGCTGCTCGAGCGTATAGACGGTCGGGCCGCCGAGTTCGTAGGTCTTGCCGTGCGCAGCCGCGAGATCGAGCGTGTTGACGAACGCGCGTACGACATCGCCGACGAATACCGGCTGGAAACGCGCATCGGGCATCGCGAGCGGCAGCACGGGCACCGTGCGCTGCAGGTTCGCGAACGTGTTGAGGAATGCGTCGCCGGGGCCGAACACGACCGACGGGCGGAAGATCGTCAACGCGAGCGAATCGGTCGCCGCGATCGCATGCAGCGCGGCCTCGCCGTCGCCCTTCGAGCGCTGGTACATGCTTGCGCCGCGCGAATCGGCGCCGAGCGCGCTCATGTGCAGCAGGCGCCGCACGCCCACCTCGGTGCAGGCGGTCGCGAGCGCGGCCGGCAGCGCGACGTGCGCGCGCTCGAAGCCGGGCCCGTACGGCGTACCTCGGCCGCCGTGCAGCACGCCGACCAGGTTGATCGCCGCATGCGCGCCGGCGACGAAGCGCGCGAGCGTGCGCGTGTCGAGTGCTTCGAGCTCGACGATCTCGACCGGCAGCATCTGCAGGTGGCGCGCGTGGTCGCGCCGGCGCGTGCCGATCCGCACCTGCTTGCCGGCGTCGATCAGCGCATTGACGAGCCGGCTGCCGATGAAGCCGGTGCCGCCCAGCAGCGCGACGGTCTGGCGATCCATGTCGTGAGAGCCTCAAAAGAACACTGCCGCGTCTCGCGCGGCAGTGTGAAGATTGCGTATCAGGGCGAGATCATGCCTAGACGTTTCTTCAACGACTGCGGTTTGCCCTCGAAGAGCGCCGCGTAGTAGACGGTGTTCGACAGCACGTTCTTCACGTAGTCGCGCGTCTCGTTGAACGGAATCGTTTCTGCGAAGATCGCGCCTTCGACCGGCTGCGTCAACACCTGGCGCCACTGGCGCGGCCGGCCCGGGCCCGCGTTGTAGCCGGCGGTGGCGAGCACCGGCGAGCTGTCGAAGTTGTTGTAGATGTCCGCCAGATACCAGGTGCCGAGCTGGATGTTGGTATCGATGTCGTGCATCTGCGCACGCGTGATCGTGCCCATGCCGAGCTTCTTCGCGACCATCTGGGCGGTGGCCGGCATCAGCTGCATCAGGCCGCCCGCGCCCACCGACGAACGCGCGCTGATGATGAAGCGCGATTCCTGGCGGATCAGCCCGTACGCCCATTCGACGTCGAGGCCGGTCGATTGCGCATAGCGTTCGACGATGTTGCGGTACGGCGACGGGTAGCGCAGCGTGAAGTCGTGCTCGGCCTTCGTGCGGTCGGCCGTGTTGACCGTGCGGTCGAGCAGCTCGACGCGCTTGCCGTATTCGGCGGCCGCGAGCAGCTGGCGATCGGTCATCCCGCGCAGCGGCCAGTTCCATTCGCGGTTGCCTTCGAGGCGCAGGTTCAGCCCATAGAAGCGCTGCGCGAGCGCGAAGCCCGGAATCTTGCCCATCGCGTCGACCTCGGCGTCGCTCACCTTCGTGCGCGGCGGGATCGACGTGCGCTGGCCGAGCTCTTCACCGGCGAGCTGCCCGTAGAAGTTGAACTGGCCCGCGACCTGCTCGAATTCCTGGTTCGCCTGCAGCGTGTCGCCGCTCTGCTTGAGCGCGCGCGCATGCCAGTAGATCCACGCCGGATCGTCGCGCAGCGACGGCGGCATCTGCTCGATCGACCAGCGCACCATCGGCCAGTTGCCGGCGAGCAGCGCGGCGCGCGTGCGCCATTCGTAGCCCGGGTTCGACAGCGGCGCATTCGTGGATTTCGCGTACCAGACCGACGCGAGCGGCGAGCGCTTGATCGCGCCCTGGTAGCCGATCGCGCCCCACGCGATCGCCTGTTCCTGCTTGGTCAGCGAAGGCGCGACCGTCGTCAGCATGCCGGCGGCCGCGTCCGGATCGTTGCGCGCCATGCGGCCGAGCGCGATCAGCGCGAGCTGGTGCGACGTCGCGTCGGCGCCGACGCCGCGCGCGAGGTACAGCGGCGGCGCGCTCGTCGCCTGGTCGAAACCGACCGGGCGCGGGCCGAGCGCGTCGACGATCTTGCCGCCGAGCGTCGTGTAGTTCTGCTCGTACGCGAGGCGCGCCTGCTGCCACACGTCGTCGCTCGTGAACTGCTGGTTGACGGTCAACGCGGTGATCAGGTCGACGCATGCGTCGCCGTAGTTCTTCGGCTCGACGAGCAGCGCGCGCGCCGCATCGGCGACGTTCTCGCCGCGCGCCGCGCGCGATTCGAGCGCATAGCACTTGACCTGCGTGTCGTCGTCGAGCACGAAGCGCTTGTACTGGTCGTCGAAGTTGCGCCAGTCGTGGCGCGCGCCCAGCACGAGCAGGTAGTCGTTGCGCAGGCGGTCGGCGATCGCCTGGCCGTCGTAGCGCTGCAGGAACGACTGCACCGGTGCGTCCGGCGCATCGACGCGCGCACGGCCCGTCGAATCGAACAGCTGCGGCTTGATCTGGAAATACTCGACGTAGGACGGGACCGGATAGTTCGGGATCATCGACGCGAGCTGCGCGGCTTTCGCGGCGTCGTTGCGGCGTGCGGCTTCACGAAGCTGCACGAAGGTCTGGTCGTCCCCGGAGACCGCATCGTCGTTCGGTGCGGCGCACGCGGCGGTGCCCGCGACGAGCGCGGTGGCCGAAAGCGTCAGCGCGACCGCGCGATATACTCGGTAAAGGCTGTTCGACATCGTTTTGAATGGAGCGCGAAGTGAGCGAAAGCATAGCATGCAACCCTGTGCCAAACCCGAAGGTTGCGCTGCGCAAAACGCTGTCCGGTGCGCGTCGCGACGCCGCGTCGCAGCCTGCCGCGAACGCCGCGCTCGACGCGCGGCTGCGTACGCTGCTCGACCGTCTGGCGCCGCGCACGGTCGGGTTCTACTGGCCGCTGCCCGGTGAATTCGATGCGCGCGATGCGGTGCTCGCGTGGTGCGCGGCAGATGCCGGCCGGCGTGCCGCGCTGCCCGTGATCGGCGAGCGGCACACGCCGCTCGCGTTCCATGCGTGGGATGCGCATACACCGATGCGCGAAGGTCATCACCGGATTCCGGAACCGGCGTCGGGAATCGTCGTCGTGCCCGACCTGTTGCTGATTCCCTGTGTCGGATTCGATCCGCAGCGCTACCGGCTCGGCTACGGCGGCGGCTACTACGACCGCACGCTTGCCGCATGGCCGGCCGACGCCCTGCCCGTGACGGTCGGCATCGCGTATGAAGCATGCCGCGTCGATGCGCTGCCGGCCGAAGCACACGATCTCGCACTGCGCTGGATCGTGACCGACGGCGCGCTCTACCCGGACGCCGGATGACGCGGCGCGCGGCGCCGCGGTCGTCTCGCGCCCGTCAGCGCAGGCCCGCGCGCCCTGGTCCCCGCAATCGTTTACAGCGACGCCGCCGCGCGCGCGGCCGTGTCGTAGAGGCCCGATGCGTGGCGCAGCAACTGCGCCGCGTCGCCGATCTGCTCGTTGGTGAGCCCGCTGTCCTTCAGCGTCTCGATCAGGCAGTGCTCGCGCACCTCGCGATATTTCAGGCACAGGTCGCGGCCGGCGTCGGTCGCGAAGAAGAACGCTTCCTTGCCGTTCTTCTCGCTCTTCACATAGCCGCGGGCGATCAGTTTTTTCAGCGCATAGGTCGCGACGTGCGTATCCTCGATATTGAGCACGAAGCAGATGTCGGCGAGCTTCTTCTTGCGTTCGCGATGGCTGACATGATGCAGCAGCGACACCTCGACCGCCGTCATGTCCTTCGCGCCGGCTGCCGACATGCAGCGCACCATCCACCGGTTGAAAGCGTTGCCTGCCATGATGAGCCCGTACTCGAGCTCCGACAGCTCCGCGCTCGAATCGGAAACGAGGTGTTCGGATGACACGATCTTGGTCGCAGGACGCTTCATGGAAAGGCGGAGCAAGCCGGATGACAGGGAGTGCCGAGTGTACGCCAGAAGCCCGGACATACGGGCTAGGCGAAAACGCTTATTGGGAAGTTGTCGATATTTTATTGACAATGTGCGCTAACATTGCCGTCCGAACCGTGCCAGTCCGATGACGCAACCCCGCATTTATCCGCTCGGCGATGCCGCCCTCGTCTGTGAGGTGCCGCCGCCCGCCACGCTCGACTGCCAGCGCCGCGTCTGGGCCGTTGCCGAGGCCGCGCGCGCGTGGCCCGACGTGATCGACGTCGTGCCGGGCATGAACAACCTGACCATCGTGTTCGACGCGCTCGCCGCGACGGCCGAATCGCTCACGCCCGCGCTGCGCGACGCGTGGGAGACGGCCGACGTCGAGCACGCGGACGGCCGCGAAGTGGAGATTCCGGTCGAGTACGGCGGTGCCGCCGGCCCCGACCTGGCGGCCGTCGCCGCCCACACGGGCCTGCCGGCCGACGAAGTCGTCGCCCGCCACGCGGCTGGCGACTATGTCGTGTTCTTCGTCGGCTTCCAGCCGGGCTTCGCGTATCTCGGCGGCCTCGACGCGTCGCTGCACACGCCGCGCCGCGCGGCGCCGCGCCTCGAGGTGCCGGCCGGCTCGGTCGGCATCGGCGGCGCGCAGACGGGCATCTACCCGGCCACGTCGCCCGGCGGCTGGCAGCTGATCGGCCGCACGTCGCAGGTGCTGTTCGATCCGGCGCGGCCGCAGCCGACGCTGCTGCTGCCCGGCGATCGCGTGCGCTTCACCATTGCGGGAGTCGACGCGTCATGACCCAGAGCAACGCACCGGGCACCATCGAGGTGTTGCGCGCCGGCCCGCTGTCGACCGTGCAGGATCTCGGGCGCCGCGGCGCACGCCACCTCGGCGTCGCGCAGGGCGGCGCGCTCGACGGCCTCGCGCTCGAGGTCGGCAACCGGCTCGTCGGCAACCGCCCCGACGCGGCGGCTGTCGAAGTCACGATCGGCCCCGCCACGTTCCGCTTCACGCGCGCGACGCGCATCGCGATCACCGGCACCGAGTTCGGCGCGACGCTCGACGGCCAGCGCGTGTATTCGTGGTGGAGCCTGCCGGTCGAGGCCGGGCAGACGCTCGTGCTGCCGGCCGCGAAACGTGGAATGCGCGGCTATCTGTGCATCGCGGGCGGCATCGACGTGCTGCCGATGCTAGGCTCGCGCAGTACCGATCTCGCGTCGCGCTTCGGCGGCCTCGGCGGCCGCACGCTGCGCGACGGCGACCGGCTCCCGGTCGGCGTGCCACCGGCCGGCGCGGGCTGCCTCGCGGCCGATGCGCCCGAATTCGGCGTGAAGGCGCCCGCGTGGTGCGCCTTCGTACGCGTCGACGAGCCACCGCGCCGTCACCGCCCCGCGCATGCGCCGTGGGCGATGCCCGTGCGCGTGCTGCCGGGCCCCGACTACGCATCGTTCGCGGCCGATTCGCAGCAGGCGTTCTGGGACGAGGAATGGCTCGTCACCGCGAACAGCAACCGGATGGGCTACCGCCTCGCCGGCGCCGAGCTGGTGCGCGAGCGGCCCGTCGAGCTGCTGTCGCACGCGGTGCTGCCCGGTACGATCCAGGTACCGCCGAACGGCCAGCCGATCGTGCTGATGCACGACGCGCAGACCACCGGCGGCTACCCGAAGATCGGCACGGTGATCCGCGCCGATCTGTGGAAACTCGCACAGGCGCGGCTCAACCTGCCGATCCGCTTCGTGCGCACGACACCTGACGCCGCGCACGCCGCCCTCTCCGCAGAACGTGCCTATCTGCGGCAGATCGACGTTGCGATCGACATGCGAGAAGAAGCGCGCCGCCGCGCCCAATCGCGCGCAGCGTGACAATGGCGGAAGCAGTAACGAAAGACGCGCCACGCCATCAGTGGACGAGGAACAACATGGAAATCGATCTGAATGCCGATCTCGGCGAAGGATGCGGATCGGACGAGGCGCTGCTCGACCTCGTCACGTCGGCGAACATCGCATGCGGCTGGCATGCAGGCGGCGCGAACGCGATGCGCGACTGTGTGCGCTGGGCCGTGCAGAAAGGCGTGTCGATCGGCGCGCACCCGAGCTTTCACGATCCGGAGAATTTCGGCCGCAAGGAAATGCAGCTGCCGGCCGGCGACATCTACGCGGGCGTGCTCTATCAACTTGGCGCGCTGTCGGCGATCGCGCAGGCCGAAGGCGGGCGCATCGCCCACGTGAAGCCGCACGGCGCGCTGTACAACCAGGCCGCGCGCGACCCGATGATCGCCGATGCGGTGGTGTCCGCGATCCACGACTTCGATCCGTCGCTCGCGGTGTTCGGGCTCGCCAACAGCGTGTTCGTCGCGGCCGCGCGGCATGCGGGGCTCGCCGCCGTGGAAGAAGTGTTCGCCGATCGCGGCTACCGCGCGGACGGCTCGCTCGTGCCGCGCAGCCAGCCCGGCGCATTGATCGACGATGAAGACGCCGTGCTCGCGCGCACGCTCGACATGGTGCGCAACCGGCAGGTGCGCGCCCTGAGCGGCGAATGGGTGCCGCTCAACGCGCAGACCGTCTGCCTGCACGGCGACGGGCCGCATGCGCTGGCGTTCGCGAAGCGGATTCGCGCGGCGCTGGAGGCCGCCGGCGTCGACGTCGTCGCGCCCGGCGCACTGCAGGCCGACGAGGGCGCGTGACGCGCATTCATCCCGTGCAACGCACGTTGCGCGTATCGGCCGCACAAAAGAAAAAAGCGCCCTCGTGGCGCTTTTCCGTTGGCGCAATCGCTGCGGCTTCGCCGTCTGTCGATGCACCCCCCGAAACCGTCTTTCGACGGTGACCGGAAAAATCTTCCGGATTAAAAAACGTCCGCCGCCGCCCGATCACTGCATTCCCCGGTCAGACGACGGAGCGTTGCTTATGTGCAAGTCGGCCTGCATGCATTCTTGTTGTCCGACGATGATTGGCCCCGCCGTACATGCAGACACTTTCCGCGGCCGGCACGTATGCACCACGTGCCGGCAACGCGCTAACCCCGCGCTTTATTTTCTGCTACCCCGTAGAACTTTTTCTATTCTTTTCATTTTTTCAACTTGTGGATCGAAGAATAGATATTGGCAGAACGGGATGTCAATCGTTTGAAACGCTATTTTCCGACGAATCGAGGGTTTTCCTTATCGAATCGCGCGCCCATACAGGCGTTTGACGTGCCCACGCGACGTCAATCAAACAGGGGAGGATCGGTTCGGACGCGACGACGACGCTCAGTTCGCGTCGACGCTGTAACCTTGTTGACGCAACAATTCGAGCACGCCGCGCGGGCCGCCCAGATGCAGCGCGCCGATCGCGACGAACAGCGGCCGGTTCGGCGCGGCGATTGCCGTCATTCGTGCAACGAAGCGCCGGTTGCGCTCGTACACGATCTTGTTGTCGATCGACGCCGACAGCGCCTTCGAACGCGCGAGCCGCTCGCTCTTCGCGACGGCCCACGCGGAAATCGCATCGGCGTCGCCAATTCGCCACAGCCGGTGCAGCGCCTTGATGTCGTCGGCGTTTTGCGCGGGCGTCTGCACCATGTCCTGCGCGAGCATCTCGCGCTGCTCGGCCAGCGTCAGCCCGGTGAACGCGCGCATCTGTTCGGCGAGCGTCTCGAGCCCGATCACGCGGCCGCCCTTCTTCTTCAGGAACACGTTCTGCAGCTGTGCCTCGGTGCCGTATTCGGTCTGCAGGCCGGCCGACAGCGAATCGTAGGTCTCGACGACGAGCGCCGCGAGCCACGGCCGCATCTTGCGGATCTCGGCGAGCGCGGCCGGGTTGCCGCGCAGGCGCGCCGCGAGCCGCTGCCACAGCGGTTCGGGCAGCAGGCGCTGCAGGCACGGGTAGCGGCACACGCCGTACTTCGACACGTCGTCCTGCGATTCGAGCAGATCGTCGGGCGACAGCTCCAGCGCGAGCGTCGGCGACGCGGCGAGCGCCGCGAGGATGCGCGGCCGGAACGGCTGCGCGCTCGGGTAATCCGACGGATCGCCCGTATGCAGCGTGCCGAGCACGTAGAGCGTGACGTTGCCTTTGGTCGCGACGTAGAACGGCATGCGCGCGGGCTGCACGCGCACCGTGCCGCGCGACACCGTGCCGTCCGATACGGACGGTGCGTGGAAGCCCGGCAGGCTCATGCCGGGCGGCGGGACTTGCGACGGATGGATCGGTGAAGTGGCCGGCGCGCGCCCTTCGGCGCGCGCGGATTCGACGGGAACCACGAGGCTGGCCGCCACGCACGCGCCGGCCAGCGCCGCGCCCGTGACGGTACGCACGCTCCAGCGCCGCGCGTAGCGGTACGCGCGCATCACGCGCGCGCCGCTTGTCCCCGCACGGCGCACGCCGGACACGCGCGCCGCCAACACATCAGGCATTCGCCTCCCCTACCTCCTCGGCACGATGGCACGCCACCTGCCGGCCATCGACCTCGCGCAGCTTCGGCTCCTCCGCGCGGCACCGCTCGACCGCATACGGGCAGCGCTGGTGGAACGCGCAGCCCGACGGCGGATTGAGCGGCGACGGCAGTTCGCCCTGCAGCTTGATCTGCACGCGGCGGTCTTCCTCGAAGATCGCCGGCGTCGCCGACATCAGCGCCCGCGTGTACGGGTGGCGTGGCCGCGCGTAGATCGTTGCCTTGTCGCCGAGCTCGGCGACGCTGCCGAAGTACATCACCATCACGTCGTCCGCGACGTGCTCGACCACCGACAGGTTGTGCGAGATGAACACGTAGCTCGTCTTGAACTGCTCCTGCAGATCCATGAACAGGTTCAGGATCTGCGCCTGGATCGACACGTCGAGCGCGGACACCGGCTCGTCGGCGACGACGATGCGCGGGTCGAGGATCATCGCGCGCGCGATCGCGACACGCTGGCGCTGACCGCCCGAGAACATGTGCGGATAGCGCTTCGCATGCTCGGGCCGCAGGCCGACCGTGCGCATGATCTGCGCGATGCGCTGCGCGCGCTCGGCGGCCGTCAGGTTCGCGTTGATCTCGAGCGGCTCGGAAAGCGTCTGCTCGACGGTCTTGCGCGGGTTCAGCGACGCGAACGGGTTCTGGAACACCATCTGCACGCGGCGGCGCAGGTCGGCGACCGTGTCGCGGCTCGCGCCGGCCACGTTCTTGCCGTCGATCGTCAGGCTGCCCGACGTGGGCGTCTCGATCATCGTGAGCTGGCGCGCGAGCGTCGACTTCCCGCAGCCCGACTCGCCGACGACGGCGAGCGTCTTGCCGCGCTTCAGCGAGAACGACACGCCGTTCAGCGCCTTCACGGTGCCCTGCCCGAACATCCCGCGCTTCACCGAATAGTGCTTCGCGAGGCCGTCGGCCACCAGTACGGCTTCCTCGTCGTGCGGCATGGCACGCGCTTGATTGACTGCATTCATCGTGCACCTCCCGTCAGGTCGAGGTTGGAAACGTTGAGCGGCTTGATGCAGCGCGCACGCATCGCATCGTTGCCGGACACCAGCGTGTCGAGCGCCGGCCGCGCCTTGCGGCAATCGTCGACGACATACTTGCAGCGCGGCGCGAACAGGCACCCGGACGGGCGATCATCGCGGCCGGGCACCATGCCGGGCAATGCGGCAAGGCGACGCGCACCCTTATTGTGCTCGGGAATCGCCGCGAGCAACGCTTCCGTGTACGGATGATGCGGCGCACGGAAGATGTCGGGCACGCTGTTGGTCTCGATGATCTCGCCCGCGTACATCACCGCGACGCGCTGCGCGACCTCCGACACCACGGCCAGGTCGTGCGAGATCAGCACGAGCGCCATCCCGCGTTCCTTCTGCAGCTTCACGAGCAGATCCATGATCTGCGCCTGGATCGTCACGTCGAGCGCGGTGGTCGGCTCGTCGGCGATCAGGAGCTTCGGGTTGCACGCGACGGCCATCGCGATCATCACGCGCTGGTTCATCCCGCCCGACATCTGGTGCGGGAACGACGCGATGCGGTTCTTCGCGTCGGGAATGCCGACCTGGTCGAGCAGTTCGAGCGCGCGCCGGTTCAGCGCGTCGCCGCGCAGGCCTTCGTGCAGCTTCAGCACCTCCTTGATCTGGTAGCCGACCGTGTAGCTCGGGTTCAGGCTCGTCAGCGCGTCCTGGAACACCATCGCGATGTCCTTGCCGACGATCTTGCGGCGCGCCTTCGGCGACGCCTTCAGCAGGTCGACGCCGTTGAACGTGACCTCGTCGGCCGTCACCTTGCCCGGTGCGTCGATCAGGCCCATCAGCGCCATCATCGTCACGCTCTTGCCCGAGCCCGATTCGCCGACGACGCCCACCACCTCGCCCGGCGCGATCGACATGTTGATCCGGTCGACAGCGGGCAGGCCATTGAAGTTCACCGCGAGATTGCGGATGGTCAGAAGATCTTGGCTCATGTTCACGCCATCCGTTTCAGTTTGGGATCGAGCGCGTCGCGCAGCCCGTCTCCGAGCAGGTTGATCGCGAGCACCGAAATCAGGATCGACAGGCCCGGCATCGTCACGATCCACCACGCGTTGTCGATGTAGTCGCGCGCGGAGGCCAGCATCGCGCCCCACTCGGCGGTCGGCGGTTGCACGCCGAGGCCGAGGAAGCCGAGCGCGGCCGCGTCGAGGATCGCCGACGAGAAGCCGAGCGTCGCCTGCACGATCAGCGGCGCCGTGCAGTTGGGCAGCACCTGCGAGAACATCAGGCGCAGCGTGCCGGCACCGGCCACGCGCGACGCCGTCACGTACTCCTTTTGCAGCTCGCCGAGCGCCGATGCGCGCGTGAGGCGCACATAGGCCGGCAGCGCGACGATCGCGATCGCGAACATCGTGTTGGTGAGGCCCGGGCCGATGATCGCGACGACCGCGACCGCGAGCAGAAGCGACGGCAGCGCGAGCAGCACGTCCATGATGCGCATCACGGGCGTGTCGGCCCATTTCTGGAAGAACGCGGCGACGAGCCCGAGCACGATGCCGGGGATCAGCGCGAGCACGACCGACACGAAGCCGATCCAGAACGACATCCGCGCGCCGAACATCAGCCGCGAAAGAATGTCGCGGCCTGCTTCGTCGGTGCCGAGGATGAATTTCCAGTTGCCGCCGTCGAGCCATGCGGGCGGGATCTTCACGTAGTCGCGGTATTGCTCGACCGGGCTGTGCGGCGCGATCAGCGGCGCGAGCAGCGCGACGAGGATCAGCACGAGCACGACGATGCCGGCGCCGACGGCGCCGCGGTTGCGCGAGAAGTTGGCCCAGAACTCGCGCAGCGCGAGCGCACGGCCGCCGGCCGGCGCGGATTCGGTCGGCAGGGTGTTTTGCAGATTGCTCATGGGATTACCTCGTGTGGCGGATGCGCGGATTCAGCACGCCGTACAGCAGGTCGACGACCAGGTTCACGACGATCACGAGCGTCGCGATCAACAGGATGCCGCCCTGGACGACCGGATAGTCGCGGCGGCCGATCGCATCGATCAGCCACTTGCCGACACCGGGCCACGAAAAGAGCGTCTCGGTCAGCACGGCGCCCGCGAGCAGCGTGCCGATCTGCAGGCCGATCACGGTGACGACCGGGATCAGCGCGTTGCGCAGCGCATGCACGACGACCACGCGCGCGGGCGACAGCCCCTTCGCGCGGGCGGTGCGGATGTAGTCCTCGCGCAGCACTTCGAGCATCGACGAGCGCGTCATCCGCGCGATCACCGCGAGCGGGATCGTGCCGAGCACGATCGCGGGCAGGATCAGGTGGCTGACCGCCGACCTGAACGAGCCTTCATCCGGCGCGAGCAGCGCGTCGATCAGCATGAAGCCCGTCGGGTGCGGGAAGTCGTATTCGACGGCGATGCGCCCCGACACGGGCGTCCAGCCGAGGTATGACGAAAACACCATGATGAGGATCAGCCCCCACCAGAAGATCGGCATCGAGTAGCCCGTGAGCGCGGTGCCCATCACGCCGTGGTCGACGACCGAGCCGCGCCGAAGCGCGGCGATCACGCCGGCCGGCAGCCCGACCGCGAGCGCGAACACGAGCGCGCACAGCGACAGCTCGACGGTCGCCGGGAAGCGCGCGAAGAATTCGCCCGCGACGCTCGTGTTGGTGATGATCGACGTGCCGAGGTCGCCATGCAGCGCCCGGCCGATGTAGTGGAAGTACTGCATGGGCAGCGGCTGGTCGAGCCCGAGGCGTTTCATCGCCTCTGCGTGCATCGCGGGATCGACGCCGCGCTCGCCCATCATCACTTCGATGGGGTCGCCCGGTATCAGGTGAATCAGCGCAAACGCCAGGATGGTGATGCCGATGAAAGTCGGGATCACCATGCCCACGCGGCGCAACACGAATGTGAACATGATGCGTCTCGTATTTTCTTGTGGGAAATGTGCGACCGGCGACGGGAAGCTTTTGGCCTCCCGCCGCCGGATGAGTTGCGACAGCTTACGACAGGCGCGTTACTTCACGCTAACACCGTCGAAGCGGGCATAGCCGAGCGGTTCGATACGCATGTCGACCACGTTCTTGCGCACCGGCTGGTAGACCGTCGAGTTCGCGATCGGCGAGAACGGCAGCTGTTGCGCGAAGATCTGCTGGGCCTGCGTGTAGAGCTTCGTCCGTGCGTCCTGGCCCGTCGTCGTGCGGCCCTTCTGGACCAGCTCGTCGAACGGCTTGTAGCACCAGTGCGAGAAGTTGTTGCCCTTGATCGCTTCGCAGCCGAGCAGCGTGCCGAGCCAGTTGTCCGGATCGCCGTTGTCGCCCGTCCAGCCGATCAGCATCGTGTCCTGCTCACCCGAGTGCGCGCGCTTGATGTACTCGCCCCACTCGTACGTGACGATCTTCGCCTTCACGCCGATCTTCGCCCAGTCGGCCTGGATCATCTCGGCCATCAGGCGGGCGTTCGGGTTGTATGCGCGCTGCACGGGCATCGCCCACAGCGTGATCTCGAAACCGTTCGCATAGCCGGCCTTCGCGAGCAACGCCTTCGCCTTCGCGGTGTCGTTCGGCGCCATCTTCAGGTTCTTGTCGTACGACCATTGGGTCGGCGGCATCGGCGCGTTGGCGGCCTGGCCGGCACCCTGGTAGACGGACTCGAGGATCGCCTTCTTGTTGATCGCCATGTCGAGCGCCTGACGCACCTCGAGCTTGTCGACCGGCTTGTGCTCGACGTTGTACGCGAGGTAGCCGAGGTTGAAGCCGGCCTGCGACGGCATGTCGATGCCCGAGTCGGCCTTCAGCGTCGCGATGTCGGCCGGACGCGGATAGCTCATCACCTGGCATTCGTTGCGCTTGATCTTCTGCACGCGCACGCCCGGATCCGGCGTGATCGAGAAGATCAGCTTCGACAGCTTCACTTCGCCCTTCTTCCAGTAATCAGGATTGCCGTCGAAACGGATCGTCGCGTCCTTCGTGTAGCTGCGGAAGATGAACGGGCCCGTGCCGACCGGCTTCTGGTTGATGTCGGCGGCCTTGCCTGCCTTCATCAGCTGGTCGCCGTATTCGGCCGACAGGATCGACGCGAATTCCATCGCCATGTTCTGGATGAACGGCGCATTCGGCTCGGCCAGCGTGAACTTCACGGTGTACGGATCGACCTTCTCGACCTTCGTGATCAGCTTGTCGAGCCCCATGTCGGTGAAGTACGGGAACGACACCGGGTATGCCTTGCGGAACGCCTGGTTCGGGTCGAGCATGCGCTGGAACGAGAACAGCACGTCGTCCGCGTTGAATTCACGCGTCGGCTTGAAGAAGTCGGTCGTGTGGAACTTCACGCCATGGCGCAGGTGGAACGTGTACACCTTGCCGTCCGGCGATACGTCCCACTTCTCGGCGAGGCCCGGCTCGACCTTCGTGCCGCCGCGCTCGAATTCGACGAGGCGGTTGTAGACGGTGAACGTGGCGGCGGTGAAATCGACGCCGGTCGTAAATTGCGCGGAATCGAAACCCGCCGGGCTGCCTTCTGAGCAGTAGACGAGCGTTTTGTTCGGGATCTGTGCGAATGCAGAGCCCGCGACGCCGAGCGATGCCGCTGCCACGCCTGCAATGGCGGTAACACGCAGGGTGTGCAACAGACGGTTGTATTCCATGTTTCCTCCAGGTCTCCAGATCGGAACCGGCCCGCCAGGGGCCGGCGTACGCGGATATTACTTGAGCTAACGATGTGGCAACAAGCTGGAGAAAAAACTCTTCTATCTGCCCCGCACGGGTTTGTGCCGATGTTTAGTGTGGGTAAAAAATGCGAAAACGCGCGCGAGCGACAATTCCGTTCATCTCGCGCAAGTTTCGTTCGACGACTAAACAATTCGGGCGCGAACACGACGGCTCGATGCGCCGTTCCCCGTGCCCTGCAGCACATCATTGCGTTTTACGAAACGATCCGATGACCGTCTTCAAATCGTCATGCGATCACACCGGCGCGTCGAGGTCGGCACTGCGCGCCGGCACGAACGCGACCGCGACGATCGACAGCGCGATCCCGGCCATCACGTAGTAGGTCGGTGCGAGCGGCGTGCCCGTGACCTTGATCAGCCACGTGACGATGAACTGGCCGAAGCCGCCGAACAGCATCACCGCGACGTTGTACGCGATCGACAGCCCGGTCGAGCGCACGTTGGCCGGGAACAGCTCGGCGATCATCGCGCCGAACGGCCCGTAGTAGCCCGCGAGCGTCACCGACAGCACGGCCTGCACCGCGATCAGCCGCCCGATGCTCGGCGCCGCGTCGAGCCACGCGAACAGCGGATACATCAGCGCGAGCGTCAGCACGAGCGACCACAGCGACAGCCCCTTGCGGCCGATGCGATCGGACCAGGCGCCCGCGACCGGCGACAGCACCATCAGCAGCAGGTTGCCGACGATCACCGCGTAGAACGATTCCGCGTACGGCAGCTTCAGCTGCTTCACCGCGAAGGTCGGCAGATAGCTGATCAGCACGTAGATCGTCACCGTCAGCGCGATCACCGAGCCGAGCCCGCACAACACCTCGCGCGGGTGGCGCGTGAACACTTCGCCGAGCGTCGCGCGGCGCGCGCTCTGCTGCGCATGCAGGAACGCTTCGGAATCGGCGAGATGGCGGCGGATGTAGAAGCCGATCGGGCCGATCACGAGCCCGAGGATGAACGGCACGCGCCAGCCCCAGCTGCGCAGCGCGTCGTGCGACAGCCCGCGCGTGACGGCTGCGCCGACGAGCGCGCCGATCAGCAGCGCGGCCGCCTGGCTCGCCATCTGCCAGCTGCCGTAGAAGCCGCGTTTCGAGAACGGCGCGGCTTCGATCAGCAGCGCCGTCGCACTGCCGAATTCGCCGCCCGCGGAGAAGCCCTGCAGCAGCCGGCCGAGCACGATCAGGATCGGGCCGCCAATGCCGATCGCCGCATAGGGCGGCGCGATCGCGAGCAGGAAGATGCCGGCCGTCATCAGGAGGATCACCAGCGACAGCGCGGCCTTGCGGCCCGCGCGATCCGCGTACAGGCCGAACACGATGCCGCCGATCGGGCGCATGAAGAACGCGACGCCGAACGTCGCGGTGGTGAGGAGCAGCGACGAATATTCGCTGGAGGTCGGGAAGAACAGCTCGGCGATCACGACCGTCATGAAGCCGAACACCGTGAAGTCGTACCACTCGAGCGCGTTGCCGATCACGGCGGCGGCCACCGCGCGGCGATTCAGCGCACGCTCGGGCCGGATCGTTTTCGTTGAATTCGCAATCGTCGCCATGCGTGCCTCGTCCTCGTGAATTCGCCGTGTCGGGCGGCGCGGCGCGCGGGTGGGTCGCGGCGCACAGGTTTGCAGCGAGTGTAGAAAGCGACGGAACCGTTTTCAAGCATAAAAAACGCCCGCCATCTTTCGACGGCGGGCGTTTTGCGGTTTTCGCCACAATGCGGCATCGCACGATGCCGCACGGGACTCAACCCATCTTCGAGAAGGCGCTGCACCAGCCCTTCGCCGACACCTGCTTGCCGGGGAAGGCGCCGCACGGACCCGATGCCGAGCCCTTCTTGCCCTGGTACAGCATGCAGGCCGCACAATCCTGGCCCGCTGCGTATTTCGGGTACTTCGTCTTGTCGACCTTCGTGGCATCGGCCTTGTAGCCGAGCGCCACGGCGGTCGGATCCGTTTCCGACAGCATCGGCGCATCGGCCAGCGCTTCGCGCGACAGCGCCAGCGCGGACACGGCACCAATGCTCGTAATCAGGAAACTCCGACGGGATGTTTTCATGGGGGACTCGCTCCAACGTTATCGGTTTGAAAGCTGTTCTGGCGACAGCCGTTCGACAGAATAACGCCCAAGCGAATAAATGTGCGCGCCGAAATTCCAGAGATAAGGGATTTCACACGGCTGCCCGTGCGTCGCGTCAGCGGTAGGCGGTCATCTCGCCCACGCGCTGCGCGAGCGCGAGCGACGCGGTGAGCCCCGGCGATTCGATGCCGAACAGGTTCACGAGCCCGCGCACGCCATGCTGCGCGGCGCCCTGCACGATGAAGTCGGCCGGCGGCTCGCCGGGCCCCGCGAGCTTCGGCCGGATGCCCGCATACGCCGGCTGCAGCGCGTCGTCGGG
Source organism: Burkholderia sp. BCC1999 (assembly GCF_905339975.1). Lineage (NCBI taxonomy): Bacteria > Pseudomonadati > Pseudomonadota > Betaproteobacteria > Burkholderiales > Burkholderiaceae > Burkholderia > Burkholderia sp. BCC1999. Next base: position 50,947 of record NZ_CAJPHP010000019.1, read on the forward strand.
CAGGGCCGGCCAGAACGCGCGGATCGACGCGTAGAACGCGGTCGCACGCGCCGGATCGACTTCGTAGCGCAGCGAATCGCACCATTCGACGTCCGGGCCGAAGCGCGCCTGCCCGCCGAGATCGAGCGTCAGGTGCACGCCGAGCCCCGCGCGATCGGGCATCGGGTAGATCAGGTGCGAGAACGGCGCGCGCCCCGACAGGCTGAAGTAATTGCCGCGCGCGAGATAGAGCGGCGGCACCCAGCGCGGGTCGAGGCCGCGCGTGCGGCGCGCGAGCGCCTGTGCACCGAGGCCCGCGCTGTTGATCACGCAGGCAGCCTCGATCTCGGTGGGCGCATCGCCGCCCGTGCGCACGACGAAGCGCCCGCCGCGCAGCACGTCGATCGATTCGACCGGGGATTTCAGCGCGCACATCGCGCCGTTGCGTTCCGCGTCGCCGAGCAGCGCGAGCATCAGCTGGTGGCTGTCGACGATGCCGGTCGACGGCGAGAACAGCGCCTCCACGCATTCGAGCGCGGGCTCGAGCGTCTGCGCCTCCGCACGCGTGAGCGGCAGCAGGTCGAGCACGCCGTTTTCGACCGCGCGCGCGGCGATCGCCTTCAACTGCTTCACCTGCGCGGCGCTCGTCGCGACCAGCAGCTTGCCCGCGCGCCGGTGCGGCACGTGATGCGTTTCGCAGAATTCGTACAGCATGTCGCGGCCACGCACGCACGACATCGCCTTCAGCGACCCGCGCGGGTAGTAGAGCCCCGCGTGAATCACTTCGCTGTTGCGCGAACTCGTGCCCGTGCCGATCGCGTCGGCCGCCTCGAGCACGATCGTTTCACGCCCGCGCGCGGCCAGTTCCCGCGCAATCGCCAGACCGACGACACCCGCGCCGATCACGACACAATCCATCTGCTCCATGACAGTTCGCGCCGCTAACGCGTCGAAGGGAGAGAAGAGAATTGTACGTCCCGGTTCGCCCGCGTGCAGAACGCATCCGCAGCGCGTCGCGACGACGCAGCCGACGACGCGGCGCGCACACGCCGCGGCGGTGCGCGCCGCTGTGTCAGAAGCCGATCGGCCGGCGCTTCGCGGCGCCCTCGTCCGCGCGGATGTCGTGCGGCCCGATCGCATCGCGGCCGTCGAGCCGCGCGGCGCCGAATGCGTGCAGCAGCGCGCGACGCATCGTGCGCGGCGGCGTCGCGGCCAGCACGTCGAGCGCGTCGTCGCCGAGCGTGTCGGGGAAGCGCCGCCCCCACGCATGCGACGTGCGGATCTCGTCGTAGATCGTCTGCGCGATCCGGCGCGCGCCGGCCGCATCGGGCGGCGCGATCTCGTACACGTTCATCCGGTTGAGCAGCGGCTCCGGAATCGCCTGCGCGTCGTTCGCGGTCGCGATCCAGATCACGTTGCCCGCATCGATCGGCACTTCCGCGAATTCGTCGACGAATGCGCGCGCGGTGTCGTGCTCGAGCAACGCGTACAGCGCACCGAGCGGATCGTATTGCGCATCGCTGCCGGCCTTGTCGATCTCGTCGACGGCGATCACCGGGTTTGCGTAGCTGCCGTTCACGAGCGCCTCGAACACCTTGCCGGGCTTCGCGTTCTTCCATTGCGACGACGCGCCCGACAAAATCCAGCCGGCCGTCAGCGAGCTCATCGGCACGTAGTGATACGCGGTGCCGAGCAGTTGCGCGAGCGCCTTCGCGAAATGCGTCTTGCCGATCCCGGGCGGCCCGAGCAGCAGGATCGGCATCAGTTCGAGCCGGTCGTCCGTTTCGAGGCACAGCGCGACCTGCTTGCGCACGTCGTCGAGCGGCTCGCCGAAATTCGGCAAGGCGTCGCCGAGTTCATCGAACGACGGCATCCGGTTCGGCTTCACGCAGAAGCGCAGATTCCCCGTCTTGAGCATCCGCTCGTAAGTGGCGCGCAGTGCGTCGCTCGCGCTCTCGTTCAGGTCGCTCAGCGCCGTCTCGACCTGCTCGAGGTCGTACACCGTGCTGAAGGACGCCACCGCCAGTTCCTGTTTCACCATCGCCGTCGTCATACCAACCTCGCTGCACTTGCCGTCACACGACCATCAGACCCTTACGATTTCAGTGTAGCGATCCCATATCCCCGCGCAAGCAAGCAGCCACGCGAGTCTGCTGCTAACACTTCGCGTGCGCTGCAGGGCCGCGCGCTGCAGCGTATGATCGATGGTTCCCCCACCCGCCGCGCCGGCCTTGCCGACGGCGCCCGCACGGCGCGTCGCGCGATGCCCCAAAGGTATGCCGATGTCCGTCCCCGCTGCTTCCCCCCGCGTCGATGCCGATGCGATCGACGCCGTCGACGCGGCGCTCACGTCGCGCCGCGCGATCCGCGCCTTCCTGCCGACCCCCGTGCCGCGCGACACGCTCGAGGCGATCCTCGAAGCCGCGAGCCGCGCGCCGTCGGGCACCAACATCCAGCCGTGGCACGTGTACGTCGCGACGGGCGCCACGCGCGATGCGCTCGCCGCCGCGCTGACCGCGGCGCACGACGATCCCGCGCGCGACGAGAAATACGTCGCCGAATACGACTACTACCCGCGCGAATGGGTGTCGCCGTATATCGACCGGCGCCGCAAGGTCGGCTGGGACCTATACGGGCTGTTGAACATCGGTCGCGACGAGAAGGCGCGCATGCACGCGCAGCACGCGCGCAACTTCCGTTTCTTCGATGCGCCGGTCGCGCTGTTCTTCACGCTCGACCGCGTGATGACGTTAGGGGCCTGGCTCGATTGCGGGATGTTCCTGCAGGGCGTGATGACGGCCGCACGCGCACGCGGGCTCGATACCTGCCCGCAGGCCGCGTTCGTGCCGTTTCACCGGATCGTCGCCGACCACCTCGGCATTCCCGCCAACGAGCAGTTCGTCTGCGGGATGTCGCTCGGCCATGCGGACCCAGACGCGATCGAGAACAGCCTCGTCACCGAGCGCGCTCCCGTCGCCGAGTTCGCGCGCTTTTTCGCTTGAAAATGCACGGCTCGGCCTTACCTGTCGGGCAGGACCGCATCGTGCTGCGAACCTGTCGCAGTGCGTCCTGTCACATCACGATCGAAATCGATCGGGCGTAAGATGTGCGTCCGTTCCCCGCTATTGCGCGTTTCCGGAGACGTTTCATGCTGAAACACGGCCTGGCCGTCCTGCTCGCGAGCCTCACGCTCGCCGCCCATGCGCAAAGCCCCGCGCCAGCCTCCGTCGCGTGGGAGATCCAGGTGGTGCGCGACGGTCAGACGATCGACACGTTCCAGCAACGCACCACCGTGGGTCAGACCCGCACCGATACCCATCGCTATCCGTCCGCCGTGCCGGTCGGGTGCGGCAACGACGCGCGCGTCGTGCCGACCGAGCGTTCGCGTTCGGTCACCGTCGCGCCGCTCACCGTCGACACCAGTGCGAACACGGTGTCGCTCGCGCTCGACGTGCAGGAAACGCTCGACGACGAAAACGCGACGCGCATCGATCCGTGCGTACCCGCGTCGCCGCGGCAGATTGTCGCGAGCCACCCCGGCCTGTCGGTCGGCGCCGATGCATGGACCGACTGGACGCTCGTCGAACAGCATCCGCACCTCGTGTACCGCGTGCGTGCGCACGTCGCGAAGGACTGAGCGTCATGTCCGCCGACGCCCTGTCCTTGCCGTTCGCCGAACCGCACGCGGCCCCCGACGAAATCACCGCCGTCAGCTGGAACCTGCACAAGGGCCGCTCGCCACTGGGCTTCACCGCGTGGAACGCGATGCGCAACTGGATGCAGTCGACGCACGCCGACGTGTATTTCCTGCAGGAAGCGATGGCGCGCCGCATGCCGCGCCCCGTGCTCGCGTCCGGCTTCGGCGCGCAGATGGACGACGCGGTCGACGACGTGTGGCATTGCCAGGCCACCGAGATCGCGCATGCGCTCGACTGGCAGATCGCGCTCGGGCCGAACGTGTTCAAGCCGTCGTGGCGGCACGGCAATGCGATCCTGTCGCCGCATCCGCTCGACCTCGGCGGCCGCTGGGACATCTCCGCGCACCGCTTCGAGCGGCGCGGGCTGCTCGTCGCGCGTGCAACGCTCGCGGGCGCGCGCCCGGTCACGCTGCTGTGCGCGCACCTCGCGCTCACGCGCGCCGCGCGGCTGCGCCAGATGCACTGGATCGCGCACTGGATCGTGCGCAACGCGGGTGACGGCCCGCTGATGCTCGCCGGCGACTTCAACGACTGGCGCAACGATTCGGTCGCGCTGTTCGGCGAGATCGGGATGTCCGAGGTCGCGACGCTGCTCGGCGAATCGGGCCGCACGTTCCCCGCGTTCTCGCCGGCGCTCGCGCTCGACAAGATGTTCGTGCGCGGCCTGACGCCGCTCGAATGGCGCGCGCCGTCCGGCGAAGCCGCGTGGCTGTCGGACCACCTGCCGTACATCGCTCGCCTGCGCCTCGATCCGCAATAACCTTCGTCGGCCACCCCCGATCGCGCGCCGCCGGAGCGCGGCCGCGCCGCCCGCGCTAAAGTAGCGGCTTGCCCATTCCGCCATCGCCCCGCCGCCGGGCCGCGCCGCCATGACCTACCTGCCGATCCTGCTGCAAATCGCCGTCGTCTACCTCGTCGCGGCGATCACGCCCGGCCCGAATTTCTTCATGATTTCGCAGCTGTCGCTCGCGGGTCGCCGCAGCCTGGGCGCCGCGTCGGCGCTCGGCGTCGGCACCGCGTCGGTCGCGTGGGCGACGCTCGCGATGCTCGGCCTCGCGGCCGTGCTGCATCAGGTCGAATGGCTGTACGAGGCGATCCGGATCGGCGGCGCCGTGTATCTCGTGTATTTCGGCTTCAAGCTGCTGCGCTCGGGCGTGCGTCGCGACGCGGCGCCGGCCGACGCGCCGGACGCCGCCGCGCCGCTGGCCGCACCGCAGGCGCTCGACTACCTGCGTGCGTATCGCAGCGGCCTGTTCACGTGCCTGACGAACCCGAAATCGTGCGCGTTCTGGACCAGCGTGTTCGCGGCGATGCTGCCCGCGCACGTGCCGCTGTGGTTCAACGGCGCGGTGCTGGTGACGATCGGCGTGCTGTCGGCCGGCTGGTATTCGTGCGTCGCGTACCTGTTCGCGAGCCCCCGCGCGCAGCGCGGCTACCGGCGCGTGCGGCGCCCGCTCGACGCGTTGTGCGGCGTCGCGCTCGTCGGTCTCGGCGCGAAACTCGCGGCCGATCGCTGAAAGCCCGGTGAAAGAATTTGTTGCGCCAAATCCGCGCAACCACGGGGGTCAAGCCCGCGATCCGCGCCAACAGGGTAAAATAACGAGTTCCTCAAACGTCTGTCATCGAGAAGGCGCGTGTCCGACGCGCCGGCCGGCCGATCCGCGATCGGGCCGTCGCACTCGGTTTTTTTGCCCATTTTTGGGCCCGTTACACGCGTCCGCTACGCGCGTCCGTTTTCAAAGCCATGAGCAAATACGACACCGCCACCGTCCAATCCGTCCATCACTGGACCGACACGCTTTTCAGCTTCACCTGCAGCCGTGAGGCGAGCCTGCGCTTCAACAACGGCGAATTCACGATGGTCGGCCTCGAGGTCGACGGCAAGCCGCTCGCACGCGCCTACTCGATCGTCAGCCCGAACTACGAAGAGCATCTCGAATTCTTCAGCATCAAGGTGCAGAACGGCCCGCTGACGTCGCGCCTGCAGCACCTGAAGGTGGGCGACACGGTGCTGATCGGCAAGAAGCCGACGGGCACGCTGGTCGCCGACAACCTGCTGCCGGGCAAGACGCTGTGGATGCTGTCGACGGGCACGGGCCTCGCGCCGTTCATGTCGATCATCCGCGATCCGGAGATCTACGAGCGCTTCGACAAGGTGATCCTGACGCACACCTGCCGCCTGAAGGGCGAGCTGGCGTACATGGACTACATCAAGCACGACCTGCCGGGCCACGAGTACCTCGGCGACATCATCAAGGAAAAGCTCGTCTACTACCCGACGGTCACCCGCGAAGCGTTCGACAACGAAGGCCGGATCACCGACCTGATCGCGACGGGCAAGCTGTTCACGGATCTCGACGTCCCGCCGTTCTCGCCGGAAAACGACCGCGTGATGCTGTGCGGCAGCACCGCGATGCTGAAGGACACGACCGACCTGCTGAAGCAGGCCGGCCTCGTCGAAGGCAAGAACAGCGCGCCGGGCCACTACGTGATCGAGCGCGCATTCGTGGATTGATCGGCCCCCAAATTTGCGCGTCATCAAGAACCGGAGCAAAAGCTCCGGTTTTTTTTCGTCCCTACTTGGCGAATTCGTAACAAACTGGGACCATCTCATCTCAAATAGTTACATTTGGATACGTCACCGCCGGGTGTTCGGGTGTCAGTGTTTTTCCTACAACACGTTCATTCCGATTATTCACATTTACCCTTAAATGTCCGCCCGACATGACCTTTTCAGAAATTTTGAGATATTATTCGCCGCGCGTGGTTGCCGTTTGAATGAGAGTGGAAGGGTCGGATGCAAGTGTTACAAGGTGTAACTTTTGTTACCTCGGCATGGAGCGATTCTCTGGCGGCGACCGTCGTCGTAATGGCAGCCGATCCACGCAGCCAGCCGGTGTCTGAACCGCTTTCTGACAGCAGGGAGAGTCATGGATACGTCGCTTAACGCGCCCTCGGGCGCCCACGCCCCGTTCCCGTCGCGGCAGCGTGTGCACAGCTGCGCCGCTACTCCGCCCGTTGCCGACACCGCGTCGAAACGCGACGCCTCCGCCGCACGGATCGCGGCCCTGTCCGCCCAATTGCTCGCCGCCGACGAAGCAGCCCGCCGCCATCTGGCCGGCGAGTTGCACGACGGGCTCGGCGCCGAATTGACCGCTGCGCGTTTCGCGCTCGCAAACGTTCAAACGTGGCTGCCGGCCGATGCGCCGGACGGCTGCCTGCGCGCGCTGGAGCTGGCGCAGCAGGCGCTCGACGCCGCCACCGACGCGAATCGCCGGCTGATCGACGAACGCGACACGCCGGCGCTCGACGCGGGCGTGATCGGCGCGCTGTCGTCGTGGATCGACACTCACGCGGCCCGCACGGGCCTGCGCACGAGCTTCGTGTGTGCAGCCGACGCGCGCCTCACGCAGATCGCCGGCGCCAGCGCACTCGCGGTATTCCGCGTCGCGCAGGAAGCGCTGTCGAACGTCGCGAAGCACGCCCGCGCGACGTCGGTCGACGTGCGGATCGTCACCGACGGCACGCATCTGTCACTGATTGTCGCCGACGATGGGACCGGTTTCGCCCGTAGCCGCCGCAGCGGCTACGGCCTCGCCGGCATGCGCGCCCGCTGCGAAGCGTTCGGCGGCAGCTTCGAGACGGCCATGCCGGAAACCGGCCACGGCACGCGCGTCACCGCGCGCTTCGCGTGGGATTCGCTGCTCGCGGTGCCCGCCGCGGCCCGCCGCGCGTCGCTTTCGTGAGGTCGTCATGAGCCTGAACATCCTGCTCGTGGACGATCACGCGATCGTCCGGCAAGGGATTCGCCAGTTGCTGATCGACCGCGGCATCGCGCGCGACGTCACCGAAGCCGAAACCGGCGGCGACGCGATGGCAGCCGTCGACAAACAGGAATTCGACGTGATCCTGCTCGACATCTCGCTGCCGGACACGAACGGCATCGAGGTGCTCAAGCGCCTCAAGCGCAAGCTGACGCGCACGCCGGTGCTGATGTTCTCGATGTACCGCGAGGACCAGTACGCGGTCCGCGCGCTGAAGGCCGGCGCGGCCGGCTACCTGTCGAAGACGGTCAACGCCGCGCAGATGATCGGCGCGATCCAGCAGGTGGCGGCCGGTCGCAAGTACGTGAGCCCCGCGATGGCCGAGGCGCTCGCCGAATACGTGTCGTTCGAGAACGAACCGCTGCCGCACGAGAAGCTGTCCGACCGCGAATACCAGACCCTCTGCATGCTCGCGTCGGGCAAGCGGCTCACCGACATCGCGAACACGCTGTCGCTGTCCGTGAAGACGGTGAGCGTGTACCGGTCGCGGCTGCTCGAGAAGATGCGGCTGTCGAACAACGCGGAACTCACGTTCTACGTGATGAGCAACAGGCTCGTCGACATGGCGCCCGCGGCCGGCGCCTGACCGGCCCGATTCGCCTTCGCCCGCTACCTCGGCTTCGTCCGATTCCATGACGCGGCGCACGCCGCGTCTCCCTCAACTGCCGCCCGCATCAAGCGCAAGCGCTTGTTTTATCGGACGATTCCGCGACGCGCCGCTGCGCCGCAGCGGGTCTTGTTCGTCAAATCGGCTAAAATTACGGGTTTTCACTCAGTCAGCGCCCCCGCGCCTGCGCGCGCTGGCGATTCATCCGCAATGTCTCTTTTCCGCAAGAAAAACGTCGATCGCATGATCGCCGGCGCGCACGCCGCCGGGCTCAAGAAAGCGCTCGGCGCGATCGACCTCACCTTCCTCGGTATCGGCGCGATCATCGGCACCGGCATCTTCGTGCTGACCGGCACCGGCGCCGTGCAGGCCGGCCCCGCGCTGATGCTGTCGTTCGTGATCGCCGCGATCGCGTGCGGCCTCGCGGCGCTGTCGTACGCGGAATTCGCGTCGACGATCCCCGTCGCCGGCTCGATCTACACGTATTCGTACGCAACGCTCGGCGAGCTCGTCGCGTGGATCATCGGCTGGGACCTGATGCTCGAGTACGGCCTCGCGTCGTCGGCCGTGTCGGTCGGCTGGTCGGGCTACCTGCAGTCGCTGCTGCAGGGCTTCGGGCTGTCGCTGCCGACCGTGCTGACGGCCGCGCCCGGCGCGGTGCCGGGCGTCGTTACGTGGTTCAACCTGCCCGCGTTCCTCGTGATGATCGTGATCACGACGCTGCTGTCGATCGGCATCCGCGAATCGACCCGCATCAACAACATCATGGTGTTCATCAAGGTGTCGGTCGTGCTGCTCGTGATCGCGGTCGGCCTGTTCCACGTGACGCCCGCGAACTGGAAACCGTTCATGCCGCACGGCTGGAACGGCGTGTTCGGCGCGGCAGCCGTGATGTTCTTCGCGTTCATCGGCTTCGACGCGGTGTCGTCGGCCGCCGAGGAAGTGAAGAACCCGAAACGCGACCTGCCGATCGGCATCATCGCGTCGCTCGCGGTGTGCGCGGTGCTGTACGTGACGGTCGCCGCGGTCGCGACCGGCATCGTGCCGGCGGCCCAGTACGCGAACATCTCGCACCCGATCTCGTACGCGCTGCAAGTCGCCGGCGAGAAGTGGGTCGCGGGCTTCATCGATCTCGGCGCCGTGCTCGGCATGCTGACCGTGATCCTCGTGATGAGCTACGGCCAGACGCGCGTGATCTTCGCGATGTCGCGCGACGGGCTGCTGCCGGCGATGCTCTCGCGCGTGCACCCGCGCTACGCGACGCCGTTCCTGACGACCTGGCTCGTCGGCCTGTTCTTCGGCCTGATCGCCGCGCTCGTGCCGCTCAACGTGCTCGCCGAGCTGATCAACATCGGCACGCTCGCGGCGTTCTCGATGGTGTCGATCGCGGTGCTCGTGCTGCGCCGCACGCATCCCGACCTGCCGCGCGCGTTCCGCTGCCCGGGCGTGCCCGTGGTGCCGATCCTCGCGGTCGCCGCGTGCCTGTTCCTGATGCTGAACCTGCAGCCCGTCACGTGGGCCGCATTCGGCATCTGGCTCGTGATCGGCCTCGTGATCTACTTCCTGTACTCGCGCCACCACTCGAAGCTCGCGCACGGCAACCACGACGCGCACTGAACGCCGTCATCGCGCGCTCACCGTGCGCGATGACGCGACACCCCGCGGGGCCGCCGCCGGCCCCGCGCGGCAACCGCCTCCCCCGAACCGGCCGCTGCGCCGCTCCCGCGATCGAGCACTGTCCGATCGTCGCGATGTCTTGCCCGATCCTGCGGATTTGCGCGCACGTTTTGCGCGCTGCCTGCACGCGCGCGCCACGCGGTTCATAATCCCGCCATCGAACGACGGTCCCCGGCAACGGGCCGTCCGGCAACAGGAAAAGATGATGGAAAGCGTCGATCTCGATGTACTGAAATCCAGCGCGCGCTGGCTCGAAGAAGGACGCCGAGTCCTGCTCGTGACGGTCGTGAAGACGTGGGGCTCGTCGCCGCGCCCCGAGGGCGCGATGCTCGCGGTGCGCGAGGACGGCCTGGTGGTCGGCTCCGTGTCCGGCGGCTGCATCGAGGACGACCTGATCGCTCGCGTGCACGCGAGCGGGATCGCGGCCGACGCGCGCCCGGAGGCGCTCAAGTACGGCGTGACGGCCGAGGAAGCGCACCGCTTCGGGTTGCCGTGCGGCGGCACGATCCAGCTCGTGCTCGAGCCGCTCACGCGCGACAGCGGGATTGCCGCGCTATGCGCGGAAGTCGAGGCCGGCCGCCTCGTCACGCGCACGATGACGCTCGCGACCGGCCGCGCGTCGCTTTCGCCCGCACAGGCGACGGACGGACTCGCGTTCGACGGCGAGCGGCTCGTGTCGATCCACGGGCCTCGCTACCGGATGCTCGTGATCGGCGCCGGCCAGTTGTCGCGCTATCTGTGCCAGATCGCGGTCGGGCTCGACTACCAGGTGACGGTGTGCGATCCGCGCGAGGAATACACGGATGCGTGGGACGTGCCGGGCACGCGGGTCGTGCGCACGATGCCCGACGATACGGTGCTCGACATGAAACTTGACGCACGTTCGGCCGTGATCGCGCTGACGCACGATCCGAAGCTCGACGACCTTGCCCTGATGGAGGCGCTGAAGACGCCCGCGTTCTACGTGGGTGCGCTCGGCTCGCGGCGCAACAACGCGGCGCGGCGCGAACGGCTGCGCGAATTCGACCTGAACGAAGCGGAACTGGCCCGGCTGCACGGGCCGGCCGGCATCTACATCGGCAGCAGGACGCCGCCGGAAATCGCGATCTCGATCCTCGCCGAGATCACCGCCGCGAAGAATCACGTGTCGCTGCCGACGATCCTGCAGGTCGAAGGCGCGAAGGCCGCGCGCGAGATCGCGGCGAACAGCGGCGCGGCCTGCGGGCTCTGATCCGCCGCGGCGCGCCGCCCGTCCGGTTCGCGCCGGCGGCAGCCTGGCGCGCGCGCCAATCCGATCAGGTCAGGCCGGCAGCCAGCGCGGCGGCGACCGAACCGACCACCAGCACGACACCGACCGTGCGGCGCTTGTTCAGCTCGGTCCACAACAGCACGCCGGTCAGCGACAGCAGGATCAGCGACCCCGCGATCGTATCCATCAGCAGCACCCAGCCGAGGTTCATCCCGACGCCGCGATGCAGGTTGTTCAGCGTCGTCAGGAACGTATTGCCCGTGCGCTTCACCGACACGTAGCCGTTGCCGACCCAGTATTCGGCCTGCAGGTTCTGGTGCGGGCCGAACACGCCGAACTGCCAGTGCTCGGGCTGCATCACGCGTTTGTCGCCCCATGCGACGGCCTGCGCGGGCTCCTTGCGCATGCGGCCCGGCTTGCCGTCGAAATGCAGCTCCTGCTGCAGCCACTTCGTCATCGCGGCGGGCGTCTTCGGCACCGGATTCGGCAGCGCGATCTGCATCTCCTCGACCTGCGGCTCGCCGGTCGGGATCTTCAGCGGCGGCGCGCGGTGATTGAGCAGCACGCCCGTCACGCCGAACAGCAGCCCGAGCACCGCGCCCCACAGCCCGACCCAGCCGTGTACCTTGCGCAGCCACTTGATGAAGGTGGCGCGGCGCGAGCGCTGGCGGCGCGCGGCCAGTTCGTCGTCGCTCAGATGGCGGCCCGCCGGGTGCAGCACGGTGACGCCGGCGCGCGGCATGCCCGTCTTGGGCGGGTCGATCGTTTCGGGCGCGTTCACGCGAAAGTATCCATTCGTTCAAAACAACGGCCGGCGCGCAGTGTGTGCACGCCGGCCGATCAACATGAAAATGAGAATGGATATCATTACATAAATCTATTGCGGACTCAATCCGTCACGCCCCCGGGCGGCAGGTCGGATTCGCGGAGGAATGCAGTCGATGCGCGCAGGTTGCGCGGAAATGCCGATAGATAGGCGACACATATCGCCAGAACGACCTTGCAAGGCCGAGACAGCATTTCGTAAGAAATCGCGCGACGCGGGCCCTTTTCAGCGCAGCGGCGGCAGCGAAAAGCGCGGCGCGGCGTCGTCCGGCGCGGGTTCGGTGCGATCGAGCGCGTACAGCCACGCGAGCAGATCGGCGACGGCCTGGTAGAGCTGCGGCGGAATCCGGTCGTCGAGATCGACCTGCATCAGCAGCGACACCATCTCCGGCGCCGTATGCACGTACAGCCCCGCATCGCGGGCACGCGCGACGATCATCTCGGCGAGCAGGCCGTAGCCCTTCGCGACCACGCGTGGCGCCGTGTCGCCACCCTTCGGATCGTAGACGAGCGCGGCCGCGCGCTTGCGGGACGTCATGCTCATCGCGGCGCCTCGTCGTCGGCTACATGCGTCGGCTCGGCGCTGGCCGCCCCGCGCGCATACGCGGCGGCAGCAGCCTGGGCCGCGAACAGGTCGAAGCCGTCCGGCCCGTCGTCGACCGCGCGAATCGACAGTCCGCCAACCTTGAGCCCCGATCCCTCGAGCCGCTGCCGCAGCGCCGCCTCGTTTCGCGTGAGGCGATCGGCGCCCGTCTGGTTCGCGCGCAGCCGCGCGACGAGCTGCGTACCGTTCAGCACGAGTTCCGCGTCGACCGTACCTAGCGACGGCAGCGTCAGCGTCAGGCGCGTGCGCCAGGCGATGCCGTCGCCCGCGTCGTCGCCACCGTCGCGCTGCCCACGGTTGCCCGGCTCGTCGGGCTCGATCGTCCAGTCGAGCCGCGCGCCCGGCCAGGCCTCGCCGGTCCAGCGAAACTGGTCGGTCGCGAGCGCATCGAGCTGCTGCCTGACGATCGGTATGGCGGCCGGATGGACGGTCGCGAGCGTCTGCGCCTGCGGATCGGACGACGCGGCAGCCAGGTCGGCCCGCGCAGGCGTCCAGCGCGTGTCGGCATGCGCGCCCAGCGGATCGGCAGTATCGCCCGGCAACGATGCGCCCTGCCGGGCAGCCGCCGGCATCGCCTGCGCGGGATCGCGGGCCGGCGCGCCGCCCTGGGCCGGTGTGCCCGGCTGCGCGGCCGCCCGCGCGGTCGCGGGTAGCGGCGGACGCTGCGCCAGCAGTTCGTCGAGCAGGTCGGTCGCGCCGGGCGGCAGGGCATCGCGGTCGGCCGGCGCGAGCGCGGCCGTCAGGCGCGCCTGCGGCTCGCGCATCAGCGCCGCGAGCGGACGCTGGCCGGCCAGCCACTGCGCCAGATGGGATTCGTAGAAGAGGCCGCTCTCGCTCACGGCCTGCGCGAGCGCCGCACGCAGCGCCGCGACCGGCAACGGTGCGGCCGCTTCACGTGTGGCCGCGGACGATGCCGCTGCGGAGGCAGGCGGAGACGACGTGGCCGGGGCAGAGGCCGCTGACGCCGGCGTAGCGGGAACGGGCGCCGGCACGGCCGGATCGGTCAGCAGCACGGTGGGATCGGCCAGCAGCGGCGTGCGCCCGGCAATCGCGGGCGTCGCATCGCCGCCCGCGCGAGAAATCGCGTCGAGCACGCGTCCGACGTCGGACAGCGCCGTCTGCGTGGAGGCCGGCGGCGCGGCCGGCGGGCTGCCGGCCTGGGGCGAGGACGACGCGCCGGCGCCCGGCGTGCCGACCTGCGCGGTCGCGCCGCCGCCGGCGGGCGCCGATACGGTGTCGGTCAGCAGGCTGTCGAGGCGGCTCGCCAGCAGCGCGGCCGCAACGGTGTCGATACCGGTCATGATCGGAGCCTGCTCACCTCAGCCACATCGTTGCGAATCCGGGCACGGCACGCCGGTGCCGCCCACGGGTACAGCGCGTCCGTCTCCCCGGAAACGGGCCCTACCCGCGCGCGCGGTAGAGATCGGTCAATACCTTGGTCGAGCGCCGCGCCTCGAACAGCGCGGACAGCCGCGCGACGTCCGGGCTCGCGAGATCGCGGATCGCCGCGTCGTCGGCCAGGATGCGGCGGATCAGGTCGAGCTTGCGGCCGAGATCCGATTCGTCGAGCGCGACGCCCGGATCGGCTTCCTTCAGCCCGTCGACAAGCTGCATGAATTCGGCCTGCAACCCCGGCAACGCGCTCCAGTCGGCGCCGCGGGCGGCGCACAGCATGCGCCCCGACACGGCGGCGAGCGCCTCGTAACGTGCGAAGTATTCGGCCTTGTGATTCATCGTGATGCTTCCGCTGCCTGTTGCGCGGCCATCCGCGCGACTTCCGGGGCGATGCCCGTCCATGCTTCCTCGAGCGTCGCGAGCAGCCCGTCGACCTCGACCAGCATCGCGTCGCTCGCCTGCGCGTTCGCGTCGAGCAGGCGCCGGCCGATATACGCGTACAGCGCGTACAGCCGCTCTGCGATCTCGCCGCCCGCGTCGCGATTCAGCGAGGCCTGCAGGCCGCTCTCGACGATCCCGATCGCCTTGCCGATCGCTTCTCCGCGCGCGGGCACGTTACCTTGCTGCAAATGCATGCGCGCCAGCGCGATCGCTTGCCGCGCGCCCTGGTACAGCATCGCGATCAGCCGGTGCGGGGAGGCGCCCATCACCCCCGTCTCGACGCCGACACGCGCGTATGCACTGGCTCCAGCGTGTCCTGGGGAAAACATGCGCTTCTCCTTGTTCTGCCTTGGCTATACGGTCGCCGCCACCGTGCGTCGCACGGCGCGGCCTTCTCCGGAGTTATCGGAAGGGATTTGAAAAGCTTTAGGCGCACGCGGCCGCCGCCGGGCACGGAAAGCCGGCTCGCCGGCCCGCCCGGCCCGCCTGTCACACCGACATCTGCATGATGTCGTTGTAGGCGCTCACGAGCTTGTTGCGGACCTGGAGTCCGAACTGGAAGCCGATGTTGGCTTTCTGCATGTCGACCATCACGTCGTTCAGCGATACGTTCGGCGCGCCGACCTCGAACGCCTTCGCCTCGCCGAGCGCGTGCTGCTGGTCGCCGCTGATCTTGTCGAGCGACGCCTTCATCGCGCTCGCGAACGTGCTGGCCGTCGCCGCGCCCGAGCCGGCAAGCGCCGCCGTCGGGCTCGCGACGCCGCCGGACGCCTGCGCGGCCATCGACTGCATCTGTTGCAACACCGAACCGATTCCGCTGACGTTCGCAGTCATGCTGTCCCCAGACTTAGAGAAGACCCGGACGCACCGGGCGGATCCGCCGGCGCCGCACCACGCGCACCATGCCGGATCGCGAAAAAGGATAGCAGCGCGCCGCGCGTCAAAGCCGAGAAAGTACGGGGGAAACCCCGCTCTTTTCGGTCGATCGGAGTGCGGCGCGGATCACGATAATCGCATCGTGTCATTGTCCGCCCGCTCGTCCGAGCGAGCTCAGTGGTCCCGCTCCGGAGAAACTCGACGCATGGATTCGCAGGCCAACTCGCTGATCAACCCCGACGCCCGCGCGGGCCTCGCCAGCCCGGCGCCAGGCGCCGCCGCGGCCGCCGCGTTGCCGGGCGCGGGCGTCGCCGGCGCTGACTTCGGGCTGGGCGGCTTCGCGGAACGCATTCCCGGCATCTCGCGGATGAAGGGCAACCCGAAGCTGCCGTTCCTGATCGTCGTCGCGCTCGCGATCGCCGCGATCACCGCGCTCGTGCTGTGGAGCCGCGCGCCCGACTACCGCGTGCTGTACAGCAACCTGTCGGACCGCGACGGCGGCGCGATCATTACCGCGCTCCAGCAGGCAAACGTTCCCTACAAGTTCGCCGATGCCGGCGGCGCGATCCTCGTGCCGTCGAACCAGGTGCACGAAACGCGCCTGAAGCTCGCCGCGATGGGGCTGCCGAAGGGTGGCTCGGTCGGCTTCGAGCTGATGGACAACCAGAAATTCGGCATCAGCCAGTTCGCCGAGCAGATCAATTACCAGCGCGCACTCGAAGGCGAGCTGCAGCGCACCATCGAATCGATCAATGCCGTGCGCGGCGCGCGCGTGCATCTCGCGATCCCGAAGCCGTCGGTGTTCGTGCGCGACAAGGAAGCGCCGAGCGCGTCGGTGTTCGTCGACC
Organism: Burkholderia sp. BCC1999; assembly: GCF_905339975.1. Lineage (NCBI taxonomy): Bacteria > Pseudomonadati > Pseudomonadota > Betaproteobacteria > Burkholderiales > Burkholderiaceae > Burkholderia > Burkholderia sp. BCC1999. The sequence continues at coordinate 66,970 of NZ_CAJPHP010000019.1, forward strand.
TCTACCCGGGCCGCGTGCTCGACGAGGGCCAGGTCCAGGCGATCACGCGGATGGTGTCGTCCGGCGTGCCCGACATGCCCGCGAAGAACGTGACGATCGTCGACCAGGACGGCAACCTGCTGACCCAGACCGCATCCGCCTCCGGCCTCGACGCAAGCCAGCTCAAGTACGTGCAGCAGGTCGAGCACAACACGCAGAAGCGCATCGACGCGATCCTCGCGCCGATCTTCGGCGCCGGCAACGCGCGTTCGCAGGTCAGCGCGGACCTCGATTTCTCGAAGATCGAGCAGACGTCGGAAAGCTACGGCCCGAACGGTAATCCGCAGCAATCCGCGATCCGCAGCCAGCAAACCAGCAGCGCGACCGAACTCGCGCAGGGCGGCGCGTCGGGCGTGCCGGGCGCGCTGTCGAACACGCCGCCGCAGCCGGCTTCCGCGCCGATCGTCGCCGGCAACGGCCAGAACGGGCCGCAGACGACGCCCGTCAGCGACCGCAAGGACCAGACGACCAACTACGAAGTCGACAAGACGATCCGTCACCTCGAACAACCGATGGGCAACGTGAAGCGGCTGTCGGTCGCGGTCGTCGTCAACTACCAGCCGGTCGCCGATGCGAAGGGCCACGTGACGATGCAGCCGCTGCCGCCCGCGAAGCTCGCGCAGGTCGAGCAGCTCGTGAAGGACGCGATGGGCTACGACGAGAAGCGCGGCGACTCGGTGAACGTCGTGAACAGCGCGTTCTCGACCGTCGCCGACCCGTACGCCGACCTGCCGTGGTGGCGCCAGCCCGACATGATCGCGATGGCGAAGGAAGCCGCGAAGTGGCTCGGCATCGCGGCGGCCGCGGCGGCGCTCTACTTCATGTTCGTGCGCCCGGCGATGCGCCGCGCGTTCCCGGCGCCCGAGCCGGCCGCGCCAGCGCTCGCGGCACCGGACGATCCGGTCGCGCTCGACGGCCTGCCCGCGCTGGCCAAGACGGAGGAGCCCGATCCGATGCTGCTCGGCTTCGAAACCGAGAAGAACCGCTACGAACGCAACCTCGACTACGCGCGCACGATCGCCCGCCAGGATCCGAAGATCGTCGCCACCGTCGTGAAGAACTGGGTGTCCGATGAACGCTGAAGGCTTGACCAAAAGCGCGCTGCTGCTGATGTCGATCGGCGAGGAAGAGGCCGCGCAGGTATTCAAGTTCCTCGCGCCGCGCGAGGTCCAGAAGATCGGCGCCGCGATGGCCGCGCTGAAGAACGTCACGCGCGAGCAGGTCGAGGACGTGCTGCAGGAGTTCGCGAAGGAAGCCGAGCAGCACACCGCGCTGTCGCTCGATTCGAGCGAGTACATCCGCTCGGTGCTGACGAAGGCGCTCGGCGAGGACAAGGCCGGCGTGCTGATCGACCGCATCCTGCAGGGCAGCGACACGAGCGGCATCGAGGGCCTGAAGTGGATGGACTCGGGCGCCGTGGCCGAACTGATCAAGAACGAGCATCCGCAGATCATCGCGACCATCCTCGTGCACCTCGACCGCGACCAGGCGTCGGAAATCGCATCGTGCTTCACCGAGCGGCTGCGTAACGACGTGATGCTGCGGATCGCGACGCTCGACGGCATCCAGCCGGCCGCGCTGCGCGAACTCGACGACGTGCTGACGGGCCTGCTGTCCGGCAGCGACAACCTGAAACGCAGCCCGATGGGCGGCATCCGCACCGCGGCCGAGATCCTGAACTTCATGACGAGCGTGCATGAAGAAGGCGTGCTCGAAAGCGTGCGCCAGTACGACGCCGATCTCGCGCAGAAGATCGTCGACCAGATGTTCGTGTTCGAGAACCTGCTCGAACTCGAGGATCGCGCGATCCAGATGGTGCTCAAGGAAGTGGAGTCGGAAACGCTGATCATCGCGCTGAAGGGTGCGCCGCCCGCGCTGCGCCAGAAGTTCCTCGCGAACATGTCGCAGCGCGCGGCCGAACTGCTCGCCGAGGATCTCGACGCGCGCGGCCCGGTGCGCGTGTCCGAAGTCGAAACGCAGCAGCGCCGCATCCTGCAGATCGTGCGCAATCTCGCCGAGAGCGGCCAGATCGTGATCGGCGGCAAGGCGGAAGACGCCTATGTCTGATTCGGCGAGCGATCGCGTGGGCACCCTCACCGCATACCAGCGGTGGGAGATGGCGTCGTTCGACCCGCCACCGCCCCCGCCGCCGCCCGACGACGCGGCAGCCGCTGCCGCCGCGCTCGCCGAGGATCTGCAGCGCGTGCGCGACGCCGCGCACGCCGAGGGCCATGCGGCCGGCCACGTCGAAGGCCAGGCGCTCGGCTACCAGGCCGGTTTCGAGCAGGGCCGCGAACAGGGTTTCGAGGCCGGCCAGGCCGACGTGCGCGAGCAGGCTGCACAGCTCGCGGCGCTCGCCGCGTCGTTCCGCGAAGCCGTATCGGCCGTCGAACACGATCTCGCCTCCGACATCGCGCAACTCGCGCTCGACATCGCGCAGCAGGTCGTGCGCCAGCACGTGAAGCATGACCCGGCCGCGCTGGTCGCGGCCGTGCGCGACGTGCTCGCGGCCGAGCCCGCGCTGTCCGGCGCGCCGCATCTGGCGGTGAATCCGGCCGACCTGCCCGTCGTCGAAGCCTATCTGCAGGACGATCTCGATACGCTCGGCTGGAACGTGCGCACCGACGCGTCGATCGAGCGCGGCGGCTGCCGCGCGCACGCCGCGACCGGCGAGGTCGACGCGACGCTGTCCACGCGCTGGCAGCGCGTCGCCGCCGCGATCGGCAAGGTGAGCACGTGGTAACGCGGCCGCCCGAGGCGTTCGCTCACGACGGCATGACGCCGCTCGAACGCGAGCTCGCGCTCGCTTCGTTCGGCCCGGCTGCCGCGCACGACCCCGCGCACGATGCGACGCAGCACACGGCCGCCGACACCGCCGGCGCCGCGCCGCGCGCGCCGCACAATCCCCATCTCGCGCACTGGCGCACGCACCTGAACGGGCTCGCCGCGCGCAGCCACCGCGCGCTGCCGCTGCGGCCGTGCGGGCGCCTCACGCGCGCGGCCGGCCTCGTGCTCGAAGCGATCGGGCTGCGCCTGTCGGTCGGCGCCGAATGCACGATCGAACTGCCGCCCGGCAGCACGCTGCCGCATGCGGAAGCCGAAGTCGTCGGCTTCGCCGGCGACCGCCTGTTCCTGATGCCGACCACCGATGTCGCAGGCGTCCTGCCCGGCGCGCGCGTGTGGCCGCTCGAAAGCGCGCCCGTCGCCGATCCGCTCGCGGGCGCGAAGCGGCTGCCGGTCGGCTGGGAAATGCTCGGGCGCGTCGTCGACGCGTCGGGCCGCCCGCTCGATGGCCTCGGCCCGCTCGCGGCAAAAATCGACGCGCCGCTGTCGGCGCCGTCGATCAACCCGCTCGAGCGCGAACCGATCCACCACGTGCTCGATGTCGGCGTGCGTGCGATCAACGCGCTGCTCACCGTCGGCCGCGGCCAGCGCATGGGCCTGTTCGCAGGCTCCGGCGTCGGCAAGTCGGTGCTGCTCGGCACGATGGCCCGCTACACGAGCGCGGAAGTGATCGTGATCGGGCTGATCGGCGAACGTGGCCGCGAAGTGAAGGAATTCATCGAACAGATCCTTGGCGAGGACGGGCTCGCGCGCTCGGTCGTCGTCGCCGCGCCGGCCGATGTGTCGCCGTTGCTGCGGATGCAGGGCGCCGCCTACGCGACGTCGCTCGCCGAGTACTTCCGCGACCAGGGCAAGCACGTACTGCTGCTGATGGATTCGCTGACGCGCTACGCGATGGCGCAGCGCGAGATCGCGCTGGCGATCGGCGAGCCGCCCGCGACCAAGGGCTATCCGCCGTCGGTGTTCGCGAAGCTGCCCGCGCTCGTCGAGCGCACCGGCAACGGGCCGGAAGGCGGCGGCTCGATCACCGCGTTCTACACGGTGCTGACCGAGGGCGACGACCAGCAGGACCCGATCGCCGATTCGGCGCGCGCGATCCTCGACGGCCACATCGTGCTGTCGCGCGCGCTCGCCGAGGCTGGCCACTACCCCGCGATCGACATCGAGGCATCGATCAGCCGCGCGATGACGGCGCTGATCGACGAAGGCCATCTCGACCACGTGCGGCAGTTCAAGCAGATGCTGTCGCGCTACCAGCGCAATCGCGACCTGATCGCGGTCGGCGCGTACGCACCCGGCCGCGACGCGCAGCTCGACCGCGCGATCGCGCTCTATCCGCGCATCGAGGCATTCCTGCAGCAGGGCTTTCGCGAATGCGCGCCGTTCGCATCGAGTCTCGCCGGGCTCGATGCACTGTTCGACGCTTACGGAGGCTGATCCCGATGGCTCACAGCTTTCCCCTTCAACTGCTGCTCGACCGCGCGCAGGACGACCTCGACTCGGCCACGAAGCAGCTCGGCGCCGCGCAGCGCGACCGCACCTCGGCCGCCGAACAGCTCGACGCGTTGCTGCGCTACCGCGACGAGTATCACGCGCGCTTCGCGCAGTCCGCGCAACACGGGATGCCTGCCGGCAACTGGCGCAATTTCCAGGCGTTCATCGACACGCTCGACGCGGCGATCGCGCAGCAGCGCAACGTGCTGGCCGCCGCCGAAGTCCGCATCGACGAAGCGCGCCCGAACTGGCAGCAAAAGAAACGCACCGTCGGCTCGTATGAAATCCTGCAGGCACGCGGCGTCGCGCAGGAAGCGACGCGCGAGGCGCGGCGCGAACAGCGCGACGCCGACGAACACGCCGCGAAGATCCTGCGCATGCGGGCCGACGCGGCCCGCTCGTCGTAACCGACCACCGCATTCGAACGAGAGAACCGTCATGCCTCCCCTGCCCCTGCTCGGCGCGCTGCTCGACACCGCCGGCGCCGCACTCAAGGCCGCCCGCGGCTCGGGTTCGTCCGCCGCCGGCAACGACGCGTCGGCGAGCGCGACCGCCGTGCCGTTCGCGCAGACGCTGAAGCAAAGCGTCGTCACGCGTCGCGACACATCGAATACCGCCACGCCCGATGCATCGACGAAGCAGGCTGCGTCGAAGCCGTCCGCCGGCACGAAGCCGTCCGGCACGGACGACGACACGTCGACCGACGACGCGAGCGCGACGACCAATCCCGACGCCGCCGCGCTCGCGGCCGCCGCGGCCCTGCAGGCACAGCTGCAGGCGTGCACGGACAATGCGGCGCCGGCCGACGCGGCCACCGCCGCTGCCGCTGTCGCCAACGCGGCGCAAAAGACGGCCGTGTCCGGCCAGCCCGACGCCACGGCGACGCTGGCCGATCATGCCGCCAAGGATGCAGCCGCCCAGGCGCTCGAACCGACGTCGAGCCGTGACGCGCTGCAAGCCGCGCTCGCCAAGCTGACGGGCGGCGCAGGCGCGATCGCGATGCCGGCGACCGGCGCGTCCGCCGCCGCGACGGCTTCCGCACCGGCAGCGAGCGCTTCGACCGCCGCCGCACCGCTGACGCCGAAGGTGCCGACATTCGACCGGTCGCTCGCCGATGCGAAAGGCGCGCTCGCCACCCAGCAGACGCCGGCCCAGGCCACGCCGCAGGCGTTGCAGGCGGACGCGAACGCGCAATCCGGCGCCCAGCACGCACTCGCAGCCGCCAGCGACGCGACCGATCCGGCCGCCAGCGCGACGCTCGCGGCCGGCGCAACGGCCGCGGCCGCCGCGCAGGCGAACCTGCAGCTGTCGCCGGCCGCCAGTGCGATCGCCGCGGCCAATGCGCACGCGCTCGCACCGCACGTCGGCACCGCCGACTGGACGGACGCACTGAGCCAGAAGGTCGTGTTCCTGTCGAATGCGCACCAGCAGAGCGCCGAGCTGACGCTCAACCCGCCCGATCTCGGGCCGCTGCAAGTCGTGCTGCGCGTCGCGGACAACCATGCGCACGCGCTGTTCGTGTCGCAGCACGCGCAGGTGCGCGAGGCCGTCGAAGCCGCGTTGCCGAAGCTGCGCGAGGCGATGGAAGCGGGCGGGCTCGGGCTCGGCAGCACCACCGTCAGCGACGGCGGCTTCGCCTCCCAGCAGCAGAACCCGCAACAGACCTTCGCTGGCGGCCAGTCGTCGCGACGCGGGAACGGCGGATCGTCAGCCGTCGATGCACCGGCCGACGTTGCGCAATCCGCACCGGCCGCCGCAAGCGTGAGCCGCGCCGGCCTCGTCGATACGTTTGCCTGAGCATGGCCGCTGCCGTGCGCGCGCCGCGTTCAGCGGCCGTGCACCGCGGCAGCCGCCTCGCCGCGCGGCACGCCACCCTTGCGCGCCGCGACGATGAAGTCCGCGGCGCGCTCGCCGATCATCACCGACGGCGCATTCGTGTTCCCGCCGACCAGCGTCGGCATCACCGACGCATCGACCACACGCAGCCCTTCGACGCCGCGCACGCGCAGTTGCGGATCGACGACCGCGCGCGCATCCGAACCCATCCGGCAGGTACCGACCGGGTGATAGATCGTGTCGGCATGCTCGACGATCGTCTTGCGCAGCTCGGCTTCGCTCTGGTCTGCCCGCGTGTACAGCTCGCGCCCGCCCTGCGACGCAAGCGGCGCCTGCGAGAGGATCCGGCGCATCGCCTGCGTGCCGCGCACGAGCAGGTCGAGATCGCGTGAATCGCTGAAGAAGCGCGGATCGATCAGCGGCGCGTCGCGCGCATCGCCGGTCGCGAGCGCGACCGTGCCGCGGCTGAACGGCCGCAGCGCACACACGTGCAGCGAATAGCCGAACCCCCAGTGCATCTTGCGGTTGTGGTCGTCGACGAGCGCCGTGCAGAAATGCAGTTGCAGGTCGGGACGTTCGAGCGACGGATCGCTCTTGATGAAGCCGCCGGCCTCCGCGACGTTGCTCGTCATCATCCCCGTGCGGCTCGAGAAATAGCGCGCGAGCGCGGGCGTCATCTTCGCGATTCCGCGCAGACACACGCCGACCAGCTCCGACGAATTCACGCGCGTGTTGATGATGAAGTCGATATGGTCGATCAGGTTCGCGCCGACGTCCGGCGCATCCTGCACGACCGCGATCCCGTGCCGGCGCAGTTGCTCGGCCGGGCCGATCCCCGAGCACATCAGCAGTTGCGGCGAATTGAACGCGCCGGCCGACAGGATCACTTCCGCGCGCGCGCCGAGCGTCTCGACGCGGCCGTTGCGCGATACCGCGACGCCGACCGCGCGCTTGCCGTCGAAGCCGACGCGCAGCACCGTCGCATCGGTGATCACGTGCAGGTTCGGCCGGTTGCGGCCGTAGATATACGCGCGCGCCACGCTGCAGCGCGAGCCGTCGCGGTGCGTGACCTGATAGAAGCCGACGCCTTCCTGCGTTGCGCCGTTGAAGTCGTCGTTCAGCGGATAGCCGGCCGCGTGCGCGGCCTGGATGAATCGTTCGGAGAACGGATTGCGAAAGCGCAGATCCGACACCGACAGCGGGCCGTCCGCGCCGTGCCACGCATCCGCGCCGCGTTCGTTGCCTTCCGCGCGGCGGAAATACGGCAGCACGTCCTGCCAGCCCCAGCCCGTCGCGCCGAGCTGCGCCCACTCGTCGTAGTCGCCCGGATGGCCGCGCGTGTAGATCATCGCGTTGATCGCGCTCGACCCGCCCATCCCGCGCCCGCGCGGCTGGTAGCCGCGCCGCCCGCCAAGGCCCGGCTGCGGCACCGTCTCGTAGCCGTAGTTCGTGCCGAGCTTGAACGGCACCAGCGCCGCGATGCCGACCGGCATGTTGACGAGCAGGTTGCGCTCCGTATGCGAGCCGGCCTCGATCAGCGCGATCGTCGCATCGGGGCAGGCATCGGCGAGACGGCCTGCCAGGCTCGACCCGCCCGAACCGCCGCCGACGATGATGTAGTCGTATTGCATGTCACGTCTCCGTCGTGTCATGGAAGGCGCCCGGCACCGCCGCGCGACCGCGTCCCCTCTATAGGGGCTGTTTGCATATGGAACGCACATGCGAATGCCCGAAATCGCTCGTAGGGCAAGAAGTGAGGAGCGCCGTTTGGCCGAGCCAAACAAGCGACGAGCGACGCCGCCATACGGGCGATTTCGGGCATTCCCGTGACATGAACTCTTCAATTTGGGGTTGCCCCGAGAAGGGCCGCTCGCCACGTTGCGCTCCTTGCGAATACGTCAGTATTCGCGGCGTCGCGCGCCTCGCGAGCGGCCCTTCTCGGGGCAACGCATGTGCGTTCCATATGCAAACAGACCCTAGCGTCCGGGCATTGTAGGAACGGCCGTCATGCGTGCGGCGCGCGGATTCAAGAGCGATTCCTCTAAACGCCCGCGTGAACTAAATTTAAGATGTATCGATTCGCTTCGCGCAATACGTCGACCACGAGAAGTCGATTCGTCGCGAAACGGGGGAGACGACGATGCAGCACCAGGTTCTGCAGGCCGTGTGCCGACCGGGTTCTCCGGATGCAACGCGCGCAGCCCGCATTTCATTTCAAACGGCTGTGCTCGCGGCGATGCTCGGCATCATGCGCGCAGTCGATCGAAATCGAACGGTGTGCTTCGTCGCCGACCGTTTGGATGGTTTGTCGCCGCGGCGGCGCGATGCGCTGCGGCACGATTTGATGGACCCGTCGCGCTGCCCTGCTTCGGTGCAACAGCGGGCAGTCGCGCCGCAGCGTCGCGCGCCCGGCAACAGTCGCATCGCATTGCATGTCCAAGCGCCGCGACACGGTTTCCCGACGCGCACACCGTCGCGTGGATGCGACGCCTGCCGCACGCTGCAACCGGTTTTCGAGCACACGTCGCATCCGGCCCCGCGCCGCGCGACCCGCATCACCCGATCCGCGTCGCCGCGCTCGCCGAGCGTGCGCGTGCGGCGTGACGGCCGGCCGACCAGCCAGGCCCAACTGGAGGAGACGACATGAAGAACGACCTGCCCGAACTGGCCCCGCAAGCACTGCCGTCGGTCGACGCGCTGACGGCGCTGCTGCGCGACCAGCGCGCGGCGTACCTGCGCACGCCGTATCCCGCATGGGAAACGCGCATGCAGCACCTGCGCGCGCTGCGCACGATGCTGATCGACCACGCGGATGAACTGGCCGAAGCGATCAGCGCCGATTTCGGCCATCGCGCGAAGCAGGAAGTGCTGCTGTCGGAAATCTGGATGGCGAAGGAAGAGATCGACGACGCGCTGAAGCACGGCAAGCGCTGGATGAAGCCGATCCGCAAGCCGATGAACAAGTGGCTGCGCCCGGCGCGCGCGAAAGTGATTCCGCAGCCGCTCGGCGTGGTCGGCATCGTCGTGCCGTGGAACTATCCGGTGCTGCTCGCGGCCGGCCCGCTGATCTGCGCGCTCGCGGCCGGCAACCGCGCGATCATCAAGATGTCCGAACTGACGCCGCGCACGTCGGCCCTGTTCGAGCAGCTCATCGGCAAGACCTTCACGCGCGATCACGTCGCGGTCGTGAACGGCGATGCGGAGGTCGGCGCCGCGTTCAGCGGGCTGCCGTTCGATCACCTGCTGTTCACCGGTTCGACGCATGTCGGCCGCCACGTGATGCGCGCGGCCGCCGACAACCTCACGCCCGTCACGCTCGAACTCGGTGGCAAGTCGCCGGCGATCGTCGGCCCGAACGCACGCTTCGATGCGGCTGTCGATGCGATCGTCGCCGGCAAGACGCTGAACGCGGGCCAGACCTGCATCGCGCCCGACTACGTGCTGCTGCCACGCGGAATGGAAGCCGCGTTCATCGAGCGCGCGCGGGCACGCTTCGCGAAGATGTATCCGGACCTGTCGACGAACGGCGACTACACGACGATCGTGTCGCCGCGTCACTACGCGCGCCTGCAGCAACTCGCGAGCGACGCGCAGGCGGGCGGCGCGCAACTGCATCCGCTGTCCGACGCCCAATCCGATCCCGCGTCGCGCCGCTTCGTGCCGTGCGCGGTCACGCAAGTGCCGGCCGCGTCGCAACTGATGCAGGAAGAAATCTTCGGGCCGCTGCTGCCGCTCGTGCCGTACGAGCGGCTCGACGAGGCGATCGCGTACGTGAATGCACGCCCGCGTCCGCTCGCGCTCTACCTGTTCGACGAGGATGGCGGCACGATCGATCGCGTGATGCGCGAAACGATCTCGGGCGGCGTGACGATCAACGAGGCGCTGATGCACATCGCATGCGGCAGCCTGCCGTTCGGCGGCGTCGGTGCGAGCGGCATGGGCGCGTATCACGGCTACGATGGCTTCGTGACGTTCTCGAAGATGAAGCCCGTGCTCACGCAGGCGCGGCTGAACACGCGCGGCCTGATCGCGCCGCCGTACGGCAAGCGCTTCGCCGCGGTGATCAAGCTGATGATGAAGTTCTAAGGTAGTCGCACCGGACGGGCCGCGCGCATCGCGCCGCGGCCCGCGCCAGTCTGCCGCGCGGCGTGGATGCCGCGCGTGCGATCACACGGGCCAGAGCGGCCCTTCCTGCATCGCGCCGATCTGCTCGCGCAACTCGAGCACGCGCGCTTCCCAGTAACGATGCGTGTTGAACCACGGGAAGGCAGCCGGAAACGCGGGGTCGTCCCAGCGCCGCGCGAGCCATGCCGCATAGTGAATCAGCCGCAGCGTGCGCAGCGCTTCGACCAGATGCAGCTCGCGCGGCTCGAATTCGCAGAAATCCTCGTAACCGGCGAGCAGGTCGGCCAGCGCGCGCGACGCGCCTTCGCGATCGCCCGGCAGCAGCAGCCACAGATCCTGGACCGCCGGCGCCATCCGGCTGTCGTCGAAGTCGACGAAATGCGGGCCCGCATCGGTCCACAGCACGTTGCTCGGATGGCAGTCGCCGTGCGTGCGCAGCAGGCGGATGTCGCCCGCGCGCTCGAACGCGGCCTCGACGCCTTCGAGTGCGAGCCTGACGGCCGTCTCGTAGGCCGGTCGTACGTCATCCGGAATGAAATCGTGCGCGAGCAGGTAGTCGCGCGGCTCGTAGCCGAACGTATTGATGTCGAGCACGGGGCGCTCGACATACGGCTCGGTCGCGCCTACCGCGTGAATCCGGCCGATGAAGCGGCCGAGCCATTCGAGCGTGTCGCTACGGTCGAGATCCGGTGCGCGACCGCCGCGCCGCTCGAAGACCGAGAAGCGGAAACCGTCGAACGCGTGCAGCGTGCGGCCGTCGAATGCGCGCGCGGGCACCGCCGGAATCTCGCGCGCGGCGAGTTCGGCGACGAACGCATGCTCTTCGAGAATCGCGTCGTCGGACCAGCGCGCCGGGCGATAGAACTTCGCGACGACCGGCGGGCCGTCTTCGATGCCGACCTGATAGACGCGGTTTTCGTAGCTGTTGAGCGCGAGCAGGCGCCCGTCGGTGCGCAGGCCGGCCGGTATCAGCACGCTGTCGAGCGCGTCGAGCACGCACTCGGGCGTAAGGCCGGCGAACGGCGGGCCGGCGGGAGAAGCAGGAGCGGAAGTAGCGTCAGTCATGCCCCGCATTGTGCCGCCAGCCTGGCCGAAAGACGAGCGCCCGATACGGCGGATGCGCTCAGTGGAGCGCCGCGCCGGCCGGCAGCACGGATTCGCCGGTGTCGATCAGGTCCTCGAGAAAGAACGGCTCGGTGTTGAGTTCCTTCGACTCGCCCGGTACGCCCGCGTACCAGGTCACCATGGCCATGTCGCCCAGAACGCGCTGGACGATGCCGCGCGCGCCCTTCGGCACCGCGATATGGGTAGTGCAGACAATCGACCCGACATGCATGATGGTTCCCCACTCTTGAATCTTGAAACCCGGCTCGGTGGCGAGCCGGCAAATGCACGATCCGCGCGCTCTCGTCGGAGCGTTGCGCGTAATCCCATTGTTCACGGTTTATCGAAGCGCGAAAAGAAGAAGAAGCAGGCGAAGTGCCGCGAATTCGTCGAATGTCTCCAATCAACCACTGCGCCGGACAGACGCTTGCCCGCCCGGTTACCCCCATCATACCCTGTCGAATGTGACTGTCCGCCGAATCCCCGGCATCACCGCGGCGAGCACGTGACGAACGCCCCGCGCGCATCGTGGGCCCGGTGCCGCGTCGCCAGGCAAATTCGCGCGACTGCGATTGCCGAACCACGGCACACCGTCATCGCCTTCCCCCAGCCTCGAACGCGGCCGACGCGGCAACGCTTGCGCACGCACCCGCCCCCTTCGACACGCGACGTCGCCGACAGACGTTGCGTCCGATACCGGCCTTGCGGTACCTTTGATGCTCATTCGCGTTCAATCGCATTCCGACACGATGCATCCGCTCACGTCCGCCCTCGCAAAATCCCGGCCGCAGTTCGACTCGCGGCCGCAGGCGTGCGCGCATCCGTCGGTCCTGCCTCCTCCTGTCGCACCGCCGCTCGTCGGCGCCGCGCCGCCCCCTCCGGCGGTGCGCGCCGGCTGACCAGCCGGCTTCCGTTTCGTCTTCCATTCGCCCCCGTTGGCCTCAGTGTGTGCGTCGTGACGCACCGCATGTTGCTGCGCGCGCGAATGGAACGTTCCGATCCGTTCGACAGGTGGATTCACATGGTTTCGTTCAAACGCGCGCTTGCCGCGCATGGCGCGACGTCGCTCTTCGTGCTGCTGTGGAGCAGCGGCGCGATCTTCTCTGAACTCGGTTTGCGTCACGCGTCCGCGTTCGTCTTTCTCACCGCACGCTTCGCACTCGCCTCGCTCGTGCTGCTCGCGCTGGCCTTCATGCGCAAACGCTGGCTGCCGCCGCGCGGCGAGCGGCGCATGGCCGCGCTGACCGGCTTGCTGATGATGGGCGGCTATTCGATCTTCTACCTGCTCGCACTCGAGCGCGGAATCGCGCCCGGTGTGCTCGCAACGATCCTCGGCGTCCAGCCGATCCTCACGCTCGCGATCGTCGAGCGACGCTGGCAACCCGTGCGCGTCGCGGGTCTCGCGCTGTCGCTGGCCGGGCTCGCGCTCGTCGTGTGCCGTGGCGCGGACGGCAGTACGGGCGGCCTGTCGGCTGCAGGCATCGCGTGCGCGCTCACCGCACTCGTCGCGCTGACCGCCGGCTCGTTGCTGCAAAAGCGCGTACGCGCGGCGCCCGCCGACGTGCTGCCGCTGCAGAATGCGATCGGCCTCGCGCTGTGTGTCGCGATCCTGCCGTTCCGGCCGGTGTCGTTCGAGATGAACTGGGCATTCGTCGTACCGCTGCTGTGGCTCGGCATCGTGATTTCGGTGATCGCCCAACTGCTGTTCTACCGGTTGATGCAGCGCGGCGATCTCGTCAACGTGACGAGCCTGTTCTATCTCGTGCCCGTCGTCACCACGCTGATGGATGCCGTGTGGCTCGGCAACCGGCCCGAGCCGCTCGCGCTCGCCGGCATGGGCGCGATCATCGCGGGGCTCGCGCTCGTGTTCCGCGCGTCGGCCACCCGCGCGCAACCCGAGCGCGCGTAAGCGGACGGGCCGCCGCGCCTGCGGGTGCGGCGGCCCGCCTCGACACATGCGACCATTTCGCACAAATCGAAAGGAACGGGAAAGATGCGTGCAAGGCGTTCGTCTACCTTGCGGGAAAAACGCGTGATTCGCGCGGCTTTCCGCTGATTTTTAATGGTTCGGATAGCGAAAAGCGCCGCCGGTTGCCTATACTCGAATTGCCCGCCCCGCTCGCAAACGGGTCGGACCAACACTAGAAACACCCGGCATGGGGCCGAATCAAGCGCTGACACGCTGGCTTCGGTCAAGACCTGGAGACACGCATGACGACCTACTTCACGATCGGCGACTTCATCCTGTTGATTCCGATGGCGCTGGCCGGAGCGCTATTTCTCGGCGCGGTACCGTGTGCAACCGAATTCCGTCACAACCTGCTACGCGTGCTCGGCGTCATCCTCGGCGTCGGCGTCGCGGTATTGCTCGTTGAAGGGCTGCCTGCGCTGATCTAGCGCGACTGTCGGCGTATCACGCGCATCGCTGCGGCGCAGCGATGCGATGTGCTGCCCGCAAGCCTGCGATACGGCACGCGATATTGTTTCGCATGCCGTATCGACTCCCGGTCAGATCGCCTGATCGGTGGATGGTTTTTCCCACAGATTGATGCCGCCTTCGGTCGCGTAACGATCGATCTCCGCGAGTTCCTCCGCCGAGAATTCGAGGTTCTTCAACGCGCCGACGTTTTCGCGCACCTGCTCCGCACGGCTCGCGCCGATCAGCGCGGACGTCACGCGGCCATTGCGCAGCACCCACGCCAACGCCATCTGCGCGAGGCTCTGCCCGCGCCGTTCGGCGATCGCGTTGAGCTTGCGCACGTGCTCGAGGTTGTCCGCGCTCAGGTGATCCTGCTTCAGCGAGCCGCCGCCCGGCTTGTTCACGCGCGCGTCGGCCGGCACGCCGTTCAGGTACTTCGACGTCAGCAGCCCCTGCGCGAGCGGCGTGAACGCGATGCTGCCCGCGCCGACGTCGTCGAGCGTGCCGAGCAGATCGCTCTCGATCCAGCGGTTCAGCATGTTGTACGACGGCTGGTGGATCAGCAGCGGCACGCGATACTGCGTGAGCAGCTCGGCCATCTCACGCGTCTTCGCGGCCGAATACGACGAAATGCCGATATAGAGCGCCTTGCCCTGCTGCACGGCCGCTGCCAGCGCGCCCGCCGTTTCCTCCAGCGGCGTGTGCGCATCGAAGCGGTGCGAATAGAAGATGTCGACGTAGTCGAGCCCCATCCGCTGCAGGCTCTGGTCGAGGCTCGCGAGCACGTACTTGCGCGACCCGCCGCCGCTGCCGTACGGCCCCGGCCACATGTCCCAGCCGGCCTTCGTCGAGATCAGCAGCTCGTCGCGATACGGCCGGAAATCCTCCTTCAGCAGCCGGCCGAAGTTGGTCTCGGCGCTGCCGTACGGCGGCCCGTAGTTGTTCGCGAGATCGAAGTGGTTGATGCCGAGGTCGAACGCGGTGCGCAGGATCTCGCGCTGCGTCGAAATCGGCGTCGAGTCGCCGAAGTTGTGCCACAGGCCAAGCGACAGGGCGGGCAGTTTGAGCCCGGATTTGCCGCAGGTGCGGTATTGCATGCCGGCATAACGTTCGGAAGCTGCTTCGTAGGCCATGAGTCTGTTCCGTCTGGAGATCGAGGAAGGGACGCGCTTGCCGCGCGCACGGCGCGGCGACGGCGAAGGAGTCATACGACGACTATGGTAACGAAAGCGGCCCGCGCGCGCACGGCGGGCAAGGCGATGGACGCGACCGCGGTCGTCGCCTACACTGCGGCGTCTCGAATCACCGTTTCAGCGAGGTTGGTATGTCCCGGGTCATCTCGGTTGCACTGCTCGTCGGCGGCGTCGCGCTGCTGTACTTCGGCGGCCAGTCGTTCCATTCGATCAACGACAACGTGTCGCGCTTCTTTACCGGTTCACCCGCGACGAAGACGATCCTGCTGATCGTCGGCGGCGCCGTCGCATCGTTCGTCGGCCTGATCGGCCTCGCGATGCCGGGCGGCAAGCGCTGATCGCCTAGCCGCACGATCTACGCACGGCCCGCGTCAACCGACCGGGCCACGCCAAACGAAACGGGCGGCCAGGCCGCCCGTTGCTTCGTTCGCCGGCGATGCGCCGCATCGCCTTGGCATCGCGGCCTCACCGCGCTGCCCGATTCACGCCTAGAACGGCACTTCCTGCTTCGACGCCGAGCGCGTGCCGGGCACCGGCCGGTTGCTCGCGCCGTGATACGTGTACACGAGCGAGAACTTCACCTGGTCGGAGCGGTTCTGCCCGGCCGAATGCAGCGTGTTGCTGTGGAAGAACACGACATCGCCCGTCTGCAGCGACGGGCACGTGGCCGCGTCGATCATCTTGCGATTCTCCGGCAGGTCGCTGCGGAAAAACTTCGCATCGTCGAACGCTTCCGGCCCGAATTCAGCCGTATGCGAACCCGGCACGAGCCAAAGCGCGCCGTTCTCGTTCGTTTCCGGCCCCAACGCGAGCCACACCGACACCATGTCCGGGCGCGCGAACGACCAGTAGCGGAAATCGCGGTGCCAGCCCGTCAGGCTGCCGTACGCGGGATGCTTCGTCATCATGCAGTTGTGATGCGCGCGCGACAGCACGGGTTCTTCGCCGAAATACTCGCGCATCCACGCGCCGATTTCGGGCGCGATCGCGCGCTCGGCGAACGCCGGATCGCGCGAGTACGCATCGAGCAGCCGCCGCACCGTGTGCCCGCCCGGCGCATGCTTCGACTCGGGCGCGCCCGGGTAGCGCAGGTCGGCCTCGAATTCGATCGGCTCGGCGGCCTCACGCAACTGGCGCTCCGCGATCTGCCTGAGCGTCGCGCACTGCTGCTCGCCGACGAGGCCACGCGCGACGACGAAGCCGCGCTCGCGCAATTCCGCGACTTGCGCGCGGATCGATTCCGACTGCAATGGAGACGACATGGGATGCCAGACGTTTATTGTGTGAATGTGACGATTGTAAATCGGCGCCGGATGCCGCGAACAGCACCATTGTCGTACGCAGGGGCATGCCAATCGCTGATTTGATCCGGCGCAAGGGAACTGTTCGTCGCAGCACCTGCCTCACCGACAGGCGGTATGCGGCACACGCCTTGTGGCACAAGGGTTTATCGCGACTTTTGCCCGTCATGAATCCCCTGTAGCCTGTCGCGGCCTGTCAATTCTGGCGGGCGCGGCGCGCAGCAAGTTTCGGTAAGATCCGTTGCGCCATCCGAGGCCGTTCATACCAGTGCGCTCCCAAGGGCGCCATCCATACAAGCGAAGCATCGTTCACATGCCATTCCGTCTGACTTCCCGTCTCAGCCGCGCTGCGAAGCGCGTCGTGCCGTCCGCTCCTGCCCGCTCGCTGCGCCATCACCGCGCCCGCACGCAGGCGCTGGCCGAGCGTGCGCCCGCACACAGCCGGCTGGACGGTATCCGTGCGTGGTTCCACGCATTTTTCTCGATGATGAGCGCGCAGGCGTTCGCACGCCGTGCCGGCCTGCGCTCGCTGCTGCAGAAGCCGTCGTCGCTGCGCGCGCTCGCGCTGCGCCGTGCGCTTGGGCCCCAGCGCCGCGTCAACCGCCCGCGCCGCCTCGCGGCCAGCAACGGCTGGTTCGGGTTCGGCGCACGCTGAACGCGCGCTGGCGGGCACGACCCGCGACGATCGCCACCGTTACGCCGGCGATCGGAACCCATAAAAAAACCCCGGCAAGCCGGGGTTTTTCTTTGCGGGCGAACGACGCTTACGCGACGCGTGCCGTCGGCTCGACGCCAGCCGCTTCGGCCAGTGCGAGCGCCTTGTCGGTCGCTTCCCACGAGAATTCCGGCTCTTCGCGGCCGAAGTGGCCGTAGGCAGCGGTCTTTTCGTAGATCGGACGCAGCAGGTCGAGCATCTTGATGATGCCCTTCGGACGCAGGTCGAAATGCTCGCGGACGAGCTGCGTGATCACCGCATCCGACACACGGCCCGTGCCGAACGTGTTGACCATCACCGAGGTCGGCTCGGCGACGCCGATTGCGTACGACACCTGGATCAGCGCGCGCGACGCGAGGCCGGCGGCGACGATGTTCTTCGCGACGTAACGGCCTGCATACGCAGCCGAACGGTCGACCTTCGACGGATCCTTGCCCGAGAACGCGCCGCCGCCGTGCGGTGCGGCACCGCCGTACGTGTCGACGATGATCTTGCGGCCGGTCAGGCCGCAATCGCCCTGCGGGCCGCCGATCACGAACCGGCCGGTCGGGTTCACGAGGAACTTGATGTCGCCCTTGATCAGGTCGGCCGGCAGCGTCGGCTTGATGATTTCCTCGATCACGGCTTCGCGCAGCGCCGGCAGTTCGATGTCCGGTGCGTGCTGCGTGGACAGCACGACGGTGTCGATCGAATCGGGCTTGCCGTCGACGTAGCGAACCGTCACCTGCGACTTCGCGTCCGGGCGCAGCCATTGCAGGCGGCCGTCGCGGCGCAGGCTGGCCTGGCGCTCGACGAGGCGGTGCGACAGGTAGATCGGCAGCGGCATCAGTTCCGGCGTTTCGTCGCACGCATAGCCGAACATCAGGCCCTGGTCGCCCGCGCCTTGGTCGAGGTTGTCGTCGTGTGCACGATCGACGCCCTGCGCGATGTCCGGTGACTGCTTGTCGTACGCGACGAGCACCGCGCAACCCTTGTAGTCGATGCCGTATTCGGTGTTGTCGTAGCCGATGCGCTTGATGGTGTCGCGCGCGATCTGGATGTAATCGATGTTGGCCGTCGTGGTGATTTCACCGGCCAGAACGACGAGACCCGTGTTGCACAGCGTTTCAGCCGCAACGCGGGAATATTTGTCCTGCTCGAGGATGGCGTCGAGAATCGCGTCCGAGATTTGGTCCGCGACTTTGTCCGGATGGCCTTCGGAGACGGATTCGGACGTGAAGAGATAATCGTTTGCCACTTTTTCAGGCTCCTGTGTGGTTACGGGTGGTTTCACGTAGCCAGCTTCGTTGGGCCTGAAGCGGCGACGCTTTAGCGGATTACCAGGACCGGGCAGCGCGTGTCGCACCAGCCGGCTTCGCCCCGCAAGTTGTCAGTTAACTCGGCGAAGCCCGTATTATAGCGGCTTTCCTGAATTGTCACAGAGCGCCGCCCGTGCTGCATCTTCCGCTGTCTTACCACCCTGTTCTCGACATGCCGGCCAGCCGGTCCCATGGAGGTTTCGCATGCTAGGTCGTCTAGGCACGAACCTCGCCATCGGCTTGCTGAAACTGCTCGCCCTGTTGCCGTACGGCCTGACCGCACGGTTCGGCGATGGTCTCGGCTGGCTGCTGTACCAGATCCCCAGCCGGCGAAAACGCATCGTACACACCAATCTGAAACTCTGCTTCCCTGACTGGAGCGACGAGCGACGCGAGGAAGTGGCGGGGCAGCATTTCCGCCATGCGATCCGCAGCTACGTCGAGCGCAGCTACCAGTGGTTCGCATCGGAGCAGGCCTACCGCAAGCTGTTTACGGTCGAAAGCGAAGTCGACCTCACCGATCCGGACATGCCGCCGACCCTCTTGCTCGGGTTCCATTTCGTCGGCATCGAGGCCGGCTCGATGGCGATCAATCTCGCACTCGATCGCCCGTGCGGCTCGCTCTATACGCCGATGAAGAGCCCGGAAATCGAAGCCGCGGCCAAAGCCGGCCGCAGCCGCTTCGGTGCGGAACTCGCAAGCCGGGCCGACAGCGCGCGCACCGTGCTGCGCTGGTTGCGCGACCGCAAACCGGTGATGCTCGGCGCCGACATGGACTACGGGCTGCGCAACTCGACGTTCGTGCCCTTCTTCGGCATACCCGCCTGCACGCTGACGGCTGTCGGCCGGTTCGCCAAGACCGGCCACGCGCAGGTTCTGCCCTTTATCGGCGAAGTGCTGCCGAACTACAAGGGCTACCGGTTGAAGGTCTTCAAGCCGTGGGCCAACTACCCGACCGGCGACGACGATCTCGACGCGCGGCGGATGAACGAATTCCTCGAGGAACAGATCCCGCTGATGCCCGAGCAGTACTACTGGGTCCACAAGCGCTTCAAGACGCGCCCGCCCGGCGAGCCGAGCCTGTACTGACCCTGCCGGAAGACGTTCGCAGACGCGCCGTCATGCGCGCGCCTGCGCTCGTGCCACCTTCGGCGCGCCCTTCGCGCGCGCCCGCCACAGATCGTGGGCCGACTGTTGCGCGAGCCACAGATCGGCCCGCCCCCCCATTTTCCTCGCCGCGCCACGCTTCGAGGCGCAGCGCCATTTCCGGCGAGATGCCTGCATGGCCATGCAGGATCCGCGACAGGGCGGCACGCGTCACCCCCAGCTGCGACGCAGCTTCGGTGACGGTCAGGCCAAGCGCCGGCAGCACATCGTCGCACAGCGTTTCGCCCGGATGGGGCGGATTGAAGATGCGGGTCATGGCTTGAATCACCTCGCTGGCGGGTTACAGGGCGTATCGCGAAACAATACGCATCCGCGGGTAGCATCATCAATTGAACGAGTACGAAAAAGCCCGGAACGCCCGCGCAGGACGCCCCTGTCGGCTGCATGTATCATTTGCGGTTGAGATCTGCACGACGAACGAAGCCGCCCGGCGTGGCCGCCGGCCGTTCGCACCGTGCCGACCGCCTTGTTCGCCATGGAATTCCGGACCCAGTGAAACTCTCGTTCACCAAGATGCACGGCGCGGGCAACGACTTCGTCGTGCTCGACGGCTATTCGCACGCGTTGCCGCCGCTTACCGAAGCGCAAGTACGCGCACTCGCCAACCGCCACTTCGGTATCGGCGCCGACCAGTTGCTGCTCGTCGAGAAACCGACCGTCGACGGTGCGGATTTCAAGTACCGGATCTTCAATTGCGACGGCGGCGAAGTCGAACACTGCGGCAACGGCGCGCGCTGCTTCGTGAAATTCGTCAGCGACCGCGGCCTGACCGACAAGCGCAGCGTGCGCGTCCAGGTCATGAAGGGGCTGATCACGCTGACGCTGCAGGACAACGGCGAAGTCGTCGTCGACATGGGTGCACCCGTGTTCGCGCCGGCGCAGGTGCCGTTCGACGCGGCGGGCCTCGACGGCCGCCACGAAGGTCGCGACACGCTGTGGCCGCTCGACGTTGGCGGCGCAACGCGCTGGATCTCGACGGTGTCGATGGGCAATCCGCACGCGGTGCAGGTCGTCGACGATGTCGAGGCGTATCCGGTACTCGAAGAAGGCCCGCTGATCGAACGCCATGCGCGCTTCCCGCAGCGCGTGAACGCCGGCTTCATGCAGATCGTGTCGCGCAACGAAGTGAAGCTGCGCGTGTACGAACGCGGCGCGGGCGAGACGCTCGCGTGCGGCACCGGCGCGTGCGCTGCGGTCGCGGCCGGCATCCGGCGCGGCCTGCTCGATTCGCCCGTGACCGTGCACACGCACGGCGGCACGCTGACGATCGGCTGGGACGGCACGCGCGACGAAGCCGCCGCGCTGATGATGGCCGGCCCCGCCGCGACCGTGTTCGAAGGCGAGATCGACCTGAACGCCTGACCCTGCAACGTCCTTGATAACTGAACGCTCCAGCCACATGAACGATCGCGAAGTCGCCGACTACCTGCTCGCCAATCCCGAATTCTTCGCGCAGCACGCCGAACTGCTCGCGACGATCCGTCTCGCGAACCCGCACGGCAAGGCCGCGATCTCGCTTCAGGAGCGGCAGATGGAGATGCTGCGCGACAAGAACAAGCATCTCGAGCGCCGGCTCGCCGAACTCGTGCGCTACGGCCACGAGAACGACAGCCTGTCCGCGAAGTTCAGCCGCTGGACCGCGCGCGTGATCGCGGAGCGCGATCCGTACGCGCTGCCGCGCACGATCGCCGACGGCATCGCCGACGTGTTCGACGTGCCGCAAACGGCACTGCGCGTGTGGGACGTCGCCGACACCTACGCGCAAGCCGACTTCGCCCGCCAGGTCGGCGAGGAAGTGCGCCTCTTCACGAACGGGCTGTCGACGCCGTACTGCGGCGCGAACACGGGCTTCGAAGCCGCGCAATGGCTCGCGCCCGCGGTCGCCGCACCGGCCGCGAATGCGGCGGAAGGCGCCGAAGCCGCGCCGGCCGGCGACGGCTCGGCCACGTCGGTCGCGCTGCTCGCGCTGCGCACGCCGCTCGCCGGCACCGATGCGCCCGCGTTCGGCCTGCTCGTGCTCGGCTCGCCCGATCCGCGCCGCTTCCACGACGGGATGGCCACCGACTTCCTCGCGCAGATCGCGACGCTCGCGAGCGCCGCGCTCACGCGCCTGCTGCCGCACTGATCCGCCGCACGCGATGACCGACGACCCGATCGCCGCCTACCTGTCGAACCTGAAACACGTCAGGCAGCTGTCGGAACATACGCTGCGCGCGTACACGCACGAACTCGACGAGCTGAAGAAGCTCGCGGCCGGCCGGCCGCTCGAAGCACTGACGGCCGCCGACATGCGCGGCGCGGTCGCGCGCGCGCACGCGGGCGGGCTGTCCGCGCGGTCGATCTCGCACCGGCTGTCCGCGTGGCGCGCGTTCTACCGCTGGCTCGCGCAGCGCATCGAGATGCCCGCGAACCCGGTGGCCGCGGTGCGCGCGCCGAAACGCCCGAAAACCCTGCCGAAGGCACTGTCGGTCGACGACGCGTCCGCGCTGATGGACGCGCCGCTTGCCGGTACGACCGAAGGCATTCGCGATCACGCGATCCTCGAGCTGTTCTATTCGTCGGGGCTGCGCCTCGCCGAGCTGATCGGGCTCGACGTCATGTACACGCAGGCCGACGGCTACCGTTCGGCCGGCTGGCTCGATCTCGCCGAAGCCGAAGTCACCGTGCGCGGCAAGGGCAACAAGGAGCGCAAGGTACCGGTTGGCCGCAACGCGATCGACGCGCTGAACGCATGGCTCGCGGTGCGCGGCGAATTCGTGAAGCACGATCCGCATCCGCTGTTCGTGTCGGTGCGCGGCAACCGGATGTCGCCGGGCGTCGTGCGCGAGCGCGTGAAGCGCGCGGCGCTCACCGCGGGCATCCCCGCCAACGTCCATCCGCACGTGCTGCGCCACTCGTTCGCGACGCACGTGCTGCAGTCCAGCGGCGACCTGCGCGCGGTGCAGGAGCTGCTCGGCCACGCGAGCGTGTCCGCAACGCAGGTCTATACGTCGCTCGACTTCCAGCACCTCGCTAAGATTTACGACAGCGCGCATCCGCGCGCGAAGAAGCGCGACTGACGCGCTTCCCGTGTTACCCGCCGCGCCCGGCGACCGGTCACGGTCGGCTTCCGGCGCAGCCCATTTCGATCTCATCATGCAAACCGTCACCCTCAAGCCGTCCAAGGAAAAATCGCTGCTGCGCCGCCATCCGTGGGTCTACGCGAATGCGATCGACCGCGTCGACGGCAAGCCCGCGCCCGGCGCGACCGTGCTTGTGCGTGCGCACGACGGCCGCTTCCTCGCGCGCGGTGCGTACAGCCCGGAATCGCAGATCCGCGTGCGCGTGTGGAGCTTCGACGAGAACGAGCCGATCGACCACGCGTTCTTCAAGCGCCGCGTGCAGCGCGCGGTCGCGCACCGCACGACGATGGTGTCGGGCACGGGCGCGGTGCGGCTCGTGTTCGGCGAAGCCGACGGGCTGCCGGGCCTGATCGTCGACTACTACGTCGCGGACACCGCCGAAGCCGGCGCCGCGCCGCGCGGCCAGCTCGTCTGCCAGTTCATGGCCGCGGGCGTCGAAGCGTGGAAGGACGCGATCGTCGCGGCGCTCACCGGCGCGACCGGCTGCCCGAACGTGTACGAGCGCTCGGACGTGTCGATCCGCGACAAGGAAGGGCTCGAACAGACGACCGGCGTGCTGGCCGGCGATGCACCGCCCGCGACGCTGATCTCGAACGAAAACGGCGTGCGCTATCACGTCGACGTGCCGAACGGCCACAAGACGGGCTTCTACGTCGACCAGCGCGACAACCGCGCGCTGGTTGCGCAGTACGCGGCCGACCGCGACGTGCTGAACTGCTTCTGCTACACCGGCGGCTTCTCGCTCGCGGCGCTCAAGGGCCGCGCGAAACGCGTCGTGTCGATCGACTCGTCGGGCGATGCGCTCGCGCTCGCGCAGCAGAACGTCGTGGCCAACGGCTTCGACGCCGAACGCGCGACCTGGCTCGACGCCGATGCATTCAAGACGCTGCGCCGCCTGGTGGACGAAGGCGAGCGTTTCGACCTGATCGTGCTCGATCCGCCGAAGTTCGCGCCGACCCGCGACAGCGTCGATCGCGCGGCGCGGGCGTACAAGGACATCAACCTGAGCGGTTTCAAGCTGCTGCGTCCGGGCGGCCTGCTGTTCACGTACTCGTGCTCGGGGGCGATCGACATGGACCTGTTCCAGAAGATCGTCGCGGGCGCGGCCGCCGACGCGAAGGTCGACGCGCGCATCCTGAAGCGGCTCGGCGCGGGCGTCGACCACCCGCTGCTCGCCGCATTCCCGGAAGGCGAATATCTGAAGGGCCTGCTGTTGCAAATCGTCTGATCGCCCCGATCTACGCGCGTAGCCGTCCGCCAGCCGCGGCCTTGCGCCCGGCGGATTCCCGCTTTCGCCTGTCGTTCGGACGACGGGCGGGGGCTTGACAGGTATGTTTCAATGAATGGTTGTGCGCCCCGGCTCGCAGCGCGAGGGCGCGACGCACATCCTGGTTTTGACCCCGATTCACGAACCACAGGCGACCGACATGGCCACTCCCGTCACCATCCTTACCGGCTTCCTCGGCAGCGGCAAGACGACGCTGCTCAAGCGCATCCTGAACGAACAGCACGGCATGAAGATCGCCGTGATCGAGAACGAGTTCGGCGAAGAGAACATCGACAACGAAATCCTCGTGCAGGATTCGAACGAGCAGATCATCCAGATGAGCAACGGCTGCATCTGCTGCACGATCCGCGGCGATCTGGCCCGCGCGCTCGGCGATCTCGCCGCGAAGAAGCGCGAAGGCAAGCTCGACTTCGACCGCATCGTGATCGAGACGACCGGCCTTGCGAACCCGGGCCCCGTTGCGCAAACTTTCTTCATCGACAGCGAAATCGCCGACGACTTCCTGCTCGACGCGGTCATCACGCTGGTCGACGCGAAGCACGCGAACGCGCAGCTCGACGAACACGAAGTCGTACAGCGCCAGGTCGGTTTCGCCGACCGCCTGTTCATCACGAAGTCGGATCTCGTCGACGACCAGACCGTCGCCGGCCTCAAGCACCGCCTGATGCACATGAACCCGAAGGCCGCGATCAAGGTCGTGAACTTCGGTGAAGCCGACATCAAGGAAATCTTCGACCTGCGCGGCTTCAACCTGAACGCGAAGCTCGAGATCGACCCTGACTTCCTCGCCGAAGACGATCACGCGCATCACCACCACGATCACGACCATGATCACGATCACGCCAATTGCGACCACGATCACGGTCAATGCGCGCACGATCACGACCACGGCCACCACCATCACCACCACGCGCACCATGACGACAAGATCAAGTCGTTCGTGTACCGCAACGACCGCCCGTTCGACCCGAACAAGCTGGAAGATTTCCTCGGCGGCATCCTGCAGATCTACGGCGAGCGGATGCTGCGCTACAAGGGTGTGCTGTACATGAAGGGCGTCGACCGCAAGGTCGTGTTCCAGGGCGTGCACCAGATGATGGGCAGCGACCTCGCCGCGAAGTGGCTGCCGGTCGAGAAGAAGACCAACAAGATGGTGTTCATCGGCGTCGATCTGCCGCAGGACCTGATCACCGACGGCCTCGACGCCTGCCTCGCCTGACGCACTCGGGGCCCTGCCGCGCACGGTGTCGCCCGGCCGCCTTTCCCGGCGGCCGAGGCGCCTGCGCGGCGCCCTTTTCGGGCAGGGTTTCGCCGTCATCGCTTTTTCGCGATTTGCGCGTTATATTTTCTAGATATTGGCGCAGCTGACGGGGATCGACCCGATACGGCGCCCGCTTGCGATTCAGTTACAATACGTGCCCGCTGGAGTACGGCAACAAACAGGCCCGGTTCTTGCTGAACCAGTTTTCCGGGCATCGCAACCGCGCCGGATCGCCAATCCGCCTCCCGGCCGCGGCCGATGCGATGTGCCGCGCAGCACACCGGTTCGCAGCGCGCGCAACTCCGCGCCAGGCCTATCCTGGTATTTGAGAACCGGTTTTCCAGAGGCTTTCGGCCCCGCGGCGGCAAATCGCAAATGATTGCAAGCGCGGTTGCGGGTAATCCCAAAGTGCAGGCAATATCTCTCGATTTGCCGCACATTGAAGAAGCAAGCAGATGACGAAGAAACTCTTGACCGAAGCCGAAATCCTGAAGATGAGCGACAAGGATTACATGAATGAGGATCAGCTCGCCTTCTTCAAAAATCGGCTCGAACAGTTGCAGGCGGACATCCTCAAGAATGCAGGCCAGACGACCGAGAACCTGCGCGAGACGGTGATCGTGCCCGATCCCGCCGATCGCGCGACGATCGAGGAAGAGCACGCGCTCGAGCTGCGTACGCGCGATCGCGAACGCAAGCTCCTCAAGAAGGTTCAGCAGTCGCTCGCCCGCATCGATTCCGGCGATTACGGCTGGTGCGAGGAAACCGGCGAGCCGATCGGCATTCCGCGGCTGCTCGCCCGTCCGACCGCCACGCTGTCGCTCGAGGCGCAGGAGCGCCGCGAGTTGCGCCAGAAGCTGTTCGGCGACTGATCGAGCGGCGTTCCGCTCCGACACGCTGCTTCCCGAAAGCGCGCGGCCTGCCGCGCGCTTTTTGTTTTTCCGGCACCGGTTCCCGGCTTGCCGATTTGCCTCCCAGCCTCTTGATATCCCGGCGCCCGCCCTAAAATGAAACGGACGCGCGCCGGGCCGCTCCCCGGCGCACTGCGGATTCACGCGGCGGCGCCTCGCGCCGCCCGACTCTTCCCCGTTTTTCTCAAGGAACGCAGATGGAGCAATTTCACGGCACGACCATCGTTTCGGTCCGGCGCGGCGACAAGGTCGCGCTCGGCGGCGACGGTCAGGTAACCCTCGGCAACATCGTCATGAAGGGTGGCGCGCGGAAAGTGCGACGGATCTACAACAACCAGGTTCTGGTCGGATTCGCGGGCGGCACCGCCGATGCGTTCTCACTGCTCGACCGCTTCGAGGCGAAGCTCGAGAAGCACCAGGGCAACCTGACCCGCGCGGCCGTCGAGCTCGCGAAGGACTGGCGCACCGACCGGATGCTGCGCCGCCTCGAGGCGATGCTGATCACGGCCGATGCCACCACCACGCTCGTGATCACCGGCAACGGCGACGTGCTCGACCCCGAAGGCGGTATCTGCGCGATCGGCTCGGGCGGCGCCTATGCGCAAGCCGCGGCCCGCGCGCTCGTCGAGAACACCGACCTGTCGCCGCGCGAGATCGTCGAGAAGTCGCTCGGGATCGCCGGCGACATGTGCATCTACACGAACCACAATCGCATCATCGAAACGATCGAGTAAGGACCGCACCATGAGCACCATGACCCCTGCCGAGATCGTCTCGGAACTCGACAAGCACATCATTGGCCAGAACAAGGCGAAGAAGGCCGTCGCCGTCGCGCTGCGCAACCGCTGGCGCCGCCAGCAGGTCGCCGACCCGCTGCGCACGGAAATCACGCCGAAGAACATCCTGATGATCGGGCCGACGGGCGTCGGCAAGACCGAAATCGCACGCCGCCTCGCGAAGCTCGCCGACGCGCCGTTCATCAAGATCGAAGCGACCAAGTTCACCGAAGTCGGCTACGTCGGCCGCGACGTCGACAGCATCGTGCGCGATCTGATCGAGATCTCGGTCAAGCAGACGCGCGAAACCGAGATGCGCAAGGTGCGCAGCAAGGCGACCGACCAGGCGGAAGACCGCATCCTCGACATCCTGCTGCCGCAGCCGCGCGCGGTGGGCTTCGGCGGCAACGCCGAACACGCGAACGACGACAACAACGCGACGCGCCAGACGTTCCGCAAGCGCCTGCGCGAAGGCCAGCTCGACGACAAGGAAGTCGAGCTCGACCTCGAGCAGCCGTCGGCCGGCATGGACATCATGGCGCCGCCGGGCATGGAAGAGATGACCGAGCAGATCCGCTCGATGTTCTCGAACCTCGGCAGCGGCAAGAAGCAGCGCCGCAAGGTGAAGATCAAGGAAGCGCTGAAGCTGCTGACCGACGAGGAAGCGGCGAAGATGCTGAACGACGAGGAAGTGAAGACGAAGGCCGTGCAGAACGTCGAGCAGAACGGCATCGTGTTCCTCGACGAGATCGACAAGATCACGTCGCGCAACAACGAAGGCAGCGGCGGCGAAGTGTCGCGCCAGGGCGTGCAGCGCGACCTGCTGCCGCTCGTCGAAGGCACGACGATCAACACGAAGTACGGGATGGTGAAGACGGATCACATCCTGTTCATCGCGAGCGGCGCGTTCCACCTCGCGAAGCCGAGCGACCTGATCCCCGAACTGCAGGGCCGCTTCCCGATCCGCGTCGAGCTCGACTCGCTGTCGGTGGAAGACTTCGAAGCGATCCTCGACGCGACCGACGCGAGCCTCGTCAAGCAATACCAGGCGCTGCTCGCGACCGAAGACGTCCAGCTCGAATTCGCCGAAGACGGCATCCGCCGCCTCGCGGAGATCGCGTTCTCGGTCAACGAGAAGACCGAGAACATCGGCGCGCGCCGGCTGTACACGGTGATCGAGAAGCTGCTCGAGGAAGTGTCGTTCTCGGCCGGCAATCATGCCGGCGAGCGCGTGACGATCGACGCGAAGTATGTCGAGCGCGCACTCGGCGAAGTGTCGCAGGACGAAGACCTGTCGCGCTACGTGCTGTAACGCGCGCGGCGCCGGATGCGAAACGGGCGGCCCCTTCATCGGGGGCCGCCCGTTTTCGCTGGTGCGCCGCTTACTGCCGCACCGGCTTCTTCGCGAGCTTGCGCTGCAGCGTGCGGCGGTGCATGTTCAGCGCACGCGCGGTTGCCGAGATGTTGTTGTTGTTCTCGGCCAGCACGCGCTGGATGTGCTCCCATTCGAGCCGGTCGACCGACAGCACGACCGGGTTCTCGAGCGCCTCGTCGGCCTGCACTTCGGTCGCGTTGGTCTGCAGCGCGGCCAGGATCGACTCGACGTTCGCCGGCTTCGCGAGGTAGTTGTCGGCGCCTTCCTTCACGGCCTGCACGGCCGTCGCGATGCTCGCATAGCCGGTCAGCACCAGGATCCGCGCGTCGGGCTGCAGGTCGCACAGCGGCGCGATCAGGCTCAGGCCCGAATCCTCGCCGAGATGCAGGTCGACGGTGATGAACTGGAACTTGCCGCCCGCGGCCAGCCGGAGCGCGGCCTCCTTGTCATGCGCCTGCTGGACCGCGTAGCCGCGGCGCTCGAGGCCGCGCGCGAGCGTGCCCGCGAACACCTCGTTGTCGTCGATCACCAGGAAATTGTTCTCGCTCATGTGGTTTCTCCGTCTACGTGTTGGTTGAGGCGGCCGGCGCCGCGACGCGCACGACCGGCAGGCGCAGCACGGCCCGCGTGCCGCGCGCGGCAGTGGCCGCGGCCGGGCGGCCGTCCGGCGTGCCGGCCGTCCGTTCGGCCGCACGTTCGCTCGTGCGTGGGCCCGCGCGCGGGCCCGATACGGCAGCGGCGTGGCCATTTGCCGCACCGCCGGCCCGCCCGTTGCCGCCCGCCGCGCGCGGCGTGACATCGGACAGTTCGATCTCGCCGCCAAGCCGCGCGGCCGCACTGAACGCGAGATACAGGCCAACCCCGTGCCCACCCTGCGTGCTGTCGACCGGCATTGCGCCGAGCGATTCGCGCAGCGAGGCCGGAATGCCGGGCCCGTCGTCGCATACCTCGAATTCGATCTCGTCGGCCGCGCCGCCATGCGCGACCTTCGCGGCCAGCGTCACGCGCTGCGGGCTCGCACGCGCGGCGTTGTCGAGCAGGATCGTCAGGATCTGGCCGGCCGCGACCGTATCGTCGAGCGCGACGCCCGCCGGACGCGCGCCGAGCAGCTCGAACCGCACATGCGGATGCCGCAGGCGCCAGTGCTCGACGAACGTCTCGAGCCAGTCGTCCACCGGCTGGCGGCTCGCCGGCGCGCTCGCACGGCTGCGCAGGCGCGCGAGCGCCGACGTGCAGAGCGTCATCTGTTCCTCGAGCACCTTCAGGTCGGCCTCGTAGCGCGCCAGCCCCGGATCGGCGCGTGCCGCGTCGCGCAGCTCTTCGGCGAGCATCGCGATCGTCGACAGCGGCGTGCCCATCTCGTGCGCGACGGTGGCGGCCTGCACGCCGAGCGCAACGGCCCGCTCGTCGCGCAGCAGATGCTGCTGCGCCTCGCCGAGCGCCGAATCGCGCTGGCGCAGCGCATTCGACATGCGCGCGACGAACCACGCGATCAGCCCGACGCTCACCATGAAGTTCGCCCACATGCCGGTGCGGTAGTAGTCGAACAGGTTCGCCGGATTGTCCATGTTGAGCGGCACCGAATCGAAGCCGAGCGCGGCATAGCACGCGACCGCGAACGCCGCGAGCCAGATCATCAGGTGCCACGGCAGCACGGCCGCCGCGATCGCGAGCGACGGCAGGTACAGCGACACGAACGGGTTGGTCGTGCCGCCCGACAGGAACAGCAGCGCGGACAGCGCACCGAGGTCGACCCACAGCTGGCCGAGCAGCTCGAAATTGGTCTCGGGCCGCGCACGCAGCACGCGCACCCAGGTCAGCGCGTTGAAAACGATTTCGAGCGCGATGACCATCAGCATGGCGGGCAACGGCAGATGCACGCCGAAATAGGTCTGCACGACGCCGATCGTCACGAGCTGGCCGATGATCGCGAGATTGCGAAGCCAGAACAGGTGACTGAGGTTGACGCGCCCGGTGGTGGTGATTCGTTGCATCCGGGAAGTTTACCCGTTTAGCGGGCAGCGCCTCCAGCGGGGCCGGATCGGCGCGCAGGGCCGGTGCCGTCAGCCGGTCGCGCGGGCCATCCGCTGCGCGATCTCGTCGGCGAGGCACTCGGGGCAGCGGCAGCGCGCGCCGGCCGCCGGCTGGGCGCCGCCGGGCAGCACCGGCATCGACGCGCACCAGCAGTCGAACGGCTGCGTATGCGCGCCGCAGTCGAAGCCGCGCCCGCAGTGCGGGCAGCGCGCGCGGCGCGGGGCGGAACGGGCGTCGGCGGCGGTATCGGTCATGGCGCAATCGCGGAAACGGGCGGGAACTCGCCCCACGCGACAAGCATAGCGCGGCGAGCGGAATTTGCACGCCGGCCGCTCGCCCGGCGTGCGCCGCCAACCCGGGCGCATCCCCCCGCCGCTACCGGGCGCGCACCGCCGCCGGAATCGCGCCGCGCCATAGCCGGCGGGCCGCCGCGCGCCGCGCCCACCTCGCGCCGCCGGTGTTCCGGCCCGCCCAAAAACCCGATGCTGCGCTGCGCCACTCCTGTACAATTCGCCGTGTTTCAACCGTTCCCAGCCAGAGCCGCCGCCATGTCCGAGCCCATCGACCTCTCGCAGATCGCCCCCACGCTGAAAGCAGAAATCCTCGCCGAGGCGCTGCCGTACATCCGCCGTTACCACGGCAAGACCGTGGTCATCAAATACGGCGGCAACGCGATGACGGAAGAACGGCTCAAGCAAGGCTTCGCGCGCGACGTGATCCTGCTGAAACTGGTTGGCATCAACCCGGTGATCGTCCACGGCGGCGGCCCGCAGATCGACCAGGCGCTGAAGAAGATCGGCAAGGCCGGCACCTTCATCCAGGGCATGCGCGTCACCGACGAAGAGACGATGGAAGTCGTCGAGTGGGTGCTGGGCGGCGAAGTGCAGCAGGACATCGTCACGCTGATCAACCACTTCGGCGGCCACGCGGTGGGCCTGACGGGCAAGGACGGCGGCCTGATCCACGCACGCAAGCTGCTGATGCCGGACCGCGACAATCCGGGCCAGTACATCGACATCGGCCAGGTCGGCGAAGTCGAGGCGATCAACCCGGCGGTCGTGAAGGCGCTGCAGGACGACGCGTTCATCCCGGTGATCTCGCCGATCGGCTTCGGCGAAGACGGCCTCTCGTACAACATCAACGCAGACCTCGTCGCGGGCAAGCTCGCGACCGTGCTGAACGCCGAGAAGCTGCTGATGATGACCAACATCCCCGGCGTGATGGACAAGGACGGCAACCTGCTGACCGATCTGTCCGCGCGCGAGATCGACGCGCTGTTCGAGGACGGCACGATCTCCGGCGGCATGCTGCCGAAGATCTCGTCGGCGCTCGACGCCGCGAAGAGCGGCGTGAAGTCGGTGCACATCGTCGACGGCCGGATCGAGCATTCGGTGCTGCTGGAAATCCTGACCGAGCAGCCGTTCGGCACGATGATCCGCTCGCATTGAGCGCGCGCCGCAAAACCATCAGTCCCGATCTGCCGGCGCCACTGCGACGCCGGCGCATCTCGCGCAGCCGGCCGCGCGCCGGCTCGCCCGTCTGGCTGTTCGATCTCGACAACACGCTGCACCATGCATCGCACGCGATCTTTCCCGAGATCAACCGTGCGATGACGCAATACATCATCGACACGCTGCAGGTCGAGCGCGCCGAAGCCGACCGCCTGCGCACCGGCTACACCGAGCGCTACGGCGCCGCGCTGCTCGGTCTCACGCGCCACCATCCGATCGACCCGCACGACTTCCTGCGCGTGGTCCACACGTTTTCCGACCTGCCCGCCATGATCCGCGCCGAGCGCGGCCTCGCGCGCATCGTCGCCGCGCTGCCGGGCCGCAAGCTGATCCTGACCAACGCGCCGGAGAACTATGCGCGCGCGGTGCTGCGCGAGCTGCGCATCGAGCGGCTGTTCGAGCGCGTGATCGCGATCGAGCACATGCGCGACCGCCGCACGTGGCGTGCGAAGCCCGATCACACGATGCTGCGCCGGACGCTGCGCGCCGCGCATGCAAGCCTGTCCGACGCGATCCTCGTCGAAGATACGCGCGGCCACCTGAAGCGCTACAAGCGTCTCGGCATCGGCACGGTATGGATCACCGGCCACCTGCCGGGCCATCTGCCGGTTACCGGGCGTCCCCATTATGTCGACCAGCGCATTCGTTCGCTAAAATCGCTTCGACTGGGCACACGATCGGGGCGACAAAAATGCAGCCGACTTACCCGCAGGACCAAGCCGTAACGGAAAGCCAGGCCACACCCTCCCGCCCGCGCCCGAAGCCGGGCGAGCGCCGCGTCATGATCCTGCAGACGCTCGCGGCGATGCTGGAGGCGCCGAAACCCGAGAAAATCACGACGGCCGCGCTCGCGGCCCGGCTCGAGGTATCGGAAGCCGCGCTGTACCGGCACTTCACCAGCAAGGCGAAAATGTACGAAGGGCTGATCGAGTTCATCGAGCAGGCGCTGTTCGGACTCGTCAACCAGATCGTCGCGAAAGAGCCGAACGGCGTGCTGCAGGCACGCACGATCGCGCTGACGATGCTCAATTTCGCCGCGAAGAACCCCGGGATGACGCGCGTGCTGACCGGCGAGGCGTTGGTCGGCGAGGACGAGCGGCTCACCGAGCGTGTGAATCAGCTGCTCGACCGCATCGAGGCGACCGTCAAGCAGTGCCTGCGGGTCGCGCGTACCGAGGCGCAGGCACCGCAGGACGGCTCGACGCCGTTCGTACTGCCGGCCGACTACGATCCCGCGGCGCGCGCGAGCCTGCTCGTCAGCTACGTGATCGGCCGGTGGCACCGCTTCGCGAAAGGCGGATTCCAGAAACCGCCCGGCGAGCAGGCCGATGCGCATCTACGGCTGATCCTGCAGTAAGCGAAGCGTTCGCCGACAGCAAATCCACGCTCGCCGCTCCGGCACGACTGGCGACTGCGCGTCGCCCCTGTTCATGCCGGGCACCTCTGCGTCGATACTCGACGATTCGCGCCTGCAAACCGGCGGCTGTGCCGCGAAATCCGTGCCCTGCCGAATTCCGCTATACTCGTCCGACTTGCCGCCTCCCTGGCGGCAGGCCGGAAGCGCGCCGATTTGCTGACTCGATTGCGGGCGCGCGAACCGGCCGGGGCCTTGATGCGTCGCTGCGTCGTTCCCCGGCGGTTCACTACAAATGCGGCTAAAGAGGTCGTCAGCCGCGCACCTTCGACTCCGCGCCTCGCCGACACCATTTAGCCGCCCAGTCATAAGGCATAAGGCGGAACGAATGGAATCGATCGGCATCGTCGCTCCACAGACCATGCACTTCGCCGAACCGCTGCGCTTGCAAAGCGGCAGCGTCATCGGCAACTATCAGCTCGTCGTCGAGACGTACGGCGAGCTCAACGCCGCGCGCTCGAACGCGGTGCTCGTCTGCCACGCGCTCAACGCGTCGCACCACGTCGCCGGCGTCTACGCGGACGATCCGCGCAGCACCGGCTGGTGGGACAACATGGTCGGCCCCGGCAAGCCGCTCGACACCAACCGTTTCTTCGTGATCGGCGTGAACAATCTCGGCTCGTGTTTCGGCTCGACCGGCCCGATGAGCCTCGATCCGTCGACCGGCAAGCCGTACGGTGCGCGCTACCCGGTCGTCACCGTCGAGGACTGGGTGCATGCGCAGGCGCGCGTCGCCGACGCGTTCGGCATCGAGCGCTTCGCCGCGGTGATGGGCGGCAGCCTCGGCGGCATGCAGGCGCTCGCGTGGAGCCTGATGTATCCGGAGCGCGTCGCGCACTGCATCGACATCGCGTCGACGCCGAAGCTGTCCGCGCAGAACATCGCGTTCAACGAGGTCGCACGCTCGGCGATCCTGTCCGACCCCGACTTCCACGGCGGCGACTACTACGCGCACGGCGTGAAGCCGAAGCGCGGCCTGCGCGTCGCGCGGATGATCGGCCACATCACGTATCTCTCCGACGACGACATGGCCGAGAAATTCGGCCGTGCGCTGCGCCGCGCCGACGGTGCGCTCGACGCGTACAACTTCAGCTTCGACGTCGAATTCGAGGTCGAGTCGTACCTGCGCTACCAGGGCGACAAGTTCGCCGACTACTTCGATGCGAACACGTACCTGCTGATCACGCGCGCGCTCGACTACTTCGACCCGGCGAAGGCGTTCGACGGCAACCTGACGGCCGCGCTCGCGCACACGCAGGCGAAGTACCTGATCGCGAGCTTCTCGACCGACTGGCGTTTCGCGCCCGCACGCTCGCGCGAGATCGTGAAGGCGCTGCTCGACAACAAGCGCACGGTCAGCTACGCGGAAATCGACGCACCGCACGGTCACGACGCGTTCCTGCTCGACGATGCGCGCTATCACAACCTGATCCGCGCGTATTACGAACGAATCGCCAACGAGGTGGGTGCATGAACCAGCAAGCGCTGAATTCCCTGTCCGCGCGCGCGGACTTCCGCACGATCGCACGCTGGGTCGAGCCGCGCTCGACCGTGCTCGACCTCGGCTGCGGCGACGGCTCGCTGCTCGCGCTGCTGATGGAAGAACTGGACGTCACCGGTTACGGCATCGAACTGAACGACGCGGGCGTGCTCGCGAGCGCGAAGAACGGCATCAACGTGATCCAGCAGAATCTCGAGGACGGCCTGCGGCTGTTCGAAGACCACAGCTTCGACATCGCGATCCTGTCGCAAACCTTGCAGACGATTCACCAGACGGCCGCGATCCTGCGCGAAACGGCGCGCGTCGGCCGCGAGTGCATCGTGTCGTTCCCGAACTTCGGCTACTGGTCGCACCGTCTGTCGGTGCTGCACGGCCGGATGCCCGTGTCGAAATCGCTGCCGTACCAGTGGCACAACACGCCGAACGTGCGGGTGCTGACGATCGAGGATTTCGAGGCGCTCGCGCCCGAAGTCGGCGTCACGATCCTCGACCGCGTCGTGCTGCACGAAGGCCAGCCGATTCGATGGGGAGCGAACTGGCGTGGTAGTCTTGCTGTCTATCGCGTCAAGCGCAGCTGAGCCGGGGGGCCGTTGACGGACGCCGACGGCCCGCACGCACGTGCGGCCGCGCTCCTGTGCTACCCGCGCCGCCGCCTGCGCTGCCGCCGCAATCAGTCAACGCTACCCAGTTCCAGTCCATGTCGAAAACGCCACACGAGGCGCCCGCACTCACCGCTCACGAGGAGCACCCCGGCTGGCGAGCCTATCTGAACACGCACATGCTGATCTGCGTGTTCCTCGGCTTCACGTCAGGTCTGCCCCTCTTCACGCTCGTCTACCTCGTGCAGGCATGGCTGCGCTCCGAGGGCGTGAACCTGAAGGAAATCGGCCTGTTCGCGCTGATCCAGTTCCCGTATACGTGGAAGTTCCTGTGGGCGCCGCTGATGGACCGCTACATCCCGCGCCTGCCCGGCTGGCGGCCGGGCCGCCGGCGCGGCTGGATGCTGCTCACGCAGGTGCTGGTCGCGGGCGCGATCGCCGCGCTCGGCTTCGTGTCGCCGCGCGACTCGATCTGGACGGTGGCCGCGCTCACGACGCTCGTCGCGTTCTTCGGCGCGAGCTCCGACATCGTCATCGACGCGTATCGCCGTGAACTGCTGCGCGACACCGAGCAGGGCCTCGGCAACGCGGTGCACGTGAACGCGTACAAGCTCGCCGCGCTGATTCCCGGCTCGCTCGCGCTGATCCTGTCCGACCACATGCCGTGGGACGCCGTGTTCGCGCTCACCGGCGCGTTCATGCTGCCGGGCATCCTGATGACACTGCTCGTGCGCGAGCCCGAAGTGGTCGGCGCGCCGCCGCGCAACCTGCGCGACGCCATCGTGCTGCCGTTCCGCGAATTCATTCAGCGCGACGGCTGGGCCGGTGCGCTGCTCGTCATCGCGTTCATCTTCCTGTTCAAGATCGGCGACACGATGGCAACCACGCTGTCGACATCGTTCTTCCTCGACATCGGCTTCTCGCGCACCGAGATCGGCATCGTCGCGAAAACCACCGCGCTCGTCGCGAGCGTCGCCGGCGGCATCATCGGCGGCATCTGGCTCGTGAAGATCGGCATCGGCCGCGGGCTGTGGGTCTTCGGCGCGCTGCAGATGGTGTCGACGCTCGGCTTCGCATGGCTTGCGCACGTCGGCCCCAGCTCGTCGGTGCTCGCGATGCTCTACGAATTCACGGTCACGGCAAGCCACGCGCTTGCATCGTTCCTGTCGATCTTCGGCTTCGAGGTCACGCCGCATCTGAGCCCGATGACCGTCGCACTCGCGCTCGTCTACGGCTTCGAAACCTTCACGACCGGCCTGACGATGGCCGCGTTCGTCGCGTACATCGCCAGCACGACCGACCCGCGCTATACGGCCACGCAGTTCGCGCTGTTCACGAGCCTCGCGTCGGTACCGCGCACGCTCGCGTCGGCCGCGAGCGGCTTCATCGTCGCGAAGATCGGCTGGTTCGACTACTTCATCGTGTGTACCGCGCTCGCGATTCCCGGCATGTTGCTGCTGTTCAAGATCGCGCCGTGGAACGGCATCGCACGCAACGGCGAGGCCAGCCGTGCGCAGTGACCGCCTGCGCCGCGTCGCGCGCGTTGCGGCCTCGCTGGGCATCGGCGCCGCGGCACTCGCCGCAACGTTCGCGCATGCGTCCGACACCGCTGCGACGGCAGCAGGCTCAGCGCCAGCCGCCACGCCCGCTACCGCGCCGTCGACTTCCAGCGCACCCGTCGCGCCGTCCGCCGCCGAAGCCGCGCAGCCGACCGGCGCCGCCGTGCCGGCGAAGGCGTATGCGCAGACACCGCAACAGCAGGTCCGCTACGGCAACGCAATCGCGTTCCGCACGCTGATCCCGTCGCCGCTGCTCGAGCAGCTCACCGCGAACGAATACGCGCAGATCGTGCAGGCGGCCGCCGACAGCAACCGGTTGCTGCCCGCGAACCAGCCGCGCGTGAAGCGCCTGCGCGCGATCGTCGCGAAGCTCGCGCCGTATTCGGTGAAGTGGAACGATCGCGTGAAGAGCTGGACGTGGGACGTCAACGCGATCCGCTCGCGCGACATCCGCCTGACCTGCCTGCCCGGCGGCAAGGTGCTCGTGTATGGCGGCATGCTCGACCGCGTCCGCCTGAACGACGACGAGCTCGGCGTGCTGCTCGCGCACGGCATCGCGCACGCGCTGCGCGAACACGCGCGCAGCAACTTCAGCGCGACGTCGCAGACGTCGCTGCGTGCGGCCGCGCTGCCGCCGCTGTTCGGCGTCGGCGATCCGCTGCCGCAGGCGCTGAATCTCGGCGAGCGCCTGCAATCGCTTCACTACGAGCCGACCGACGAGACCGAAGCCGACGTGATCGGCGGCGACATCGCCGCACGCGCGGGCTTCGATCCGCGCGCGGCCATCACGCTGTGGGACAAGCTCGCGGTCGCGACACGCGCGAACAAGGCGACGGGCTTCATCTACACGCACCCGTACAGCACCGCGCGACGCCAGGATCTGCTGAACCGGCTGCCCGACCTGATTCCGCTGTATGCAAAGGCGATCGGCAAGCGCGTCGATTCGCTGCCCGACTATGCGGGCATCAGCGCACAGCGGCGCAAAGTCGTCCGGCGTGCCGCCGGGTAACGCCGGGCGCTACGCGTCCACGTCGGCCGCAACCGGGCGGACACCGCTTTCACGCATCCAGCGCACCTCGTCACCGGGGCTGCGGCCGAACAGCCGCTTGAACTCGCGACTGAACTGCGACGCGCTCGCGTAGCCGACACGCGCGGCCGCCGTGCCGGCGCCGACCCCGTCCTGCACCATCATCAGCCGCGCCTGATGTAGCCGCGCGGCCTTCACGTACTGCATCGGCGAGGTTGCCGTCACGTGCTTGAACTGCGCATGGAACACCGCGAGGCTCATCCCGGCTTCGCGCGCGAGCGTTTCGACATCGAGGTCGGCCGTCAGCTCCGCGTGGATGCGCCGCAGCGCCTTCGCGATGCGGCCGAAGTGATGCTGCTGCACGAGCGCCGCGCGCATCGCGTCGCCCTGTTCGCCCGTCAGCACGCGATACGCGATCTCGCGCATGATCGCGGGCCCCAGCACGCGCGTGTCGTGCGGCGACGCGAGCGCTTCGAGCAGCCGCACGACCGCGTCGGCCAGCGGCGCGTCGAGCGGCGTCGAATAGACGCCGAGCGGTTCGCTGACGGCCGCGCCGAGCGTCTCGTCGAGCAGGATCGCCAGTTCGGCGATCACCGCGAGGTCGACGCGGATCGAGATCGCGAGAAACGGCTCGTCCATGCTCGCGAACGTCTCGCACTCGAACGGCAGCGGCACCGACAGCACCAGGTACTGCTGCGCGTCGTACACGAACGAGCGGCCGCCGAGATAACCGAGCTTGCGCCCCTGGCACACGACGATGATGCTCGGTTCGTACAGCACGGGCATGCGTGGCGCGGGACGGCTGACGCGAAAAAGGCGCACGCCGTCGAGCGCCGCGAACGTGTCGCCTTCGTTCGGCGCAAGGCGCGTGTGCAGCTCGATCATGCGGCGCTGCACACGGTCGCCCGCATCGGCAAAAAGGGGCTGAAAGCTCATCGGCGTGGTCCTGTCCGGCAAGAGAATCTGGCTCGCAATGTAGCACCTTGAACGCGTTTTAGCGGCTGTTCGCATGCAGTTCAAGAGGAATAGGCAAATCTTCCAGACCTTCGTGTATTTCGCCGCGGCGCCGCGCTCCGTACGATGACGTCCTGCCTCGCCGCATCGCCACATGATGCGACGGCAGTCTGATTCGCCGGATCCGTCCGGACAAGGAGCCCAACGCATGAGCACAACCTATGCCTACGCGGCGACCGATTCGCAGTCGCCGCTCGCCCCGTTCGAATTCCAGCGTCGCGCGCTGCGCGACCTCGACGTCCAGATCGACGTCCTCTACTGCGGCGTCTGCCACTCGGATCTGCACCAGGCGCGCAACGAATGGCGCAACACGATCTACCCGGTCGTGCCGGGCCATGAAATCGTCGGCCGCGTGACCGCGACCGGCGCGCAGGTCTCGCGCTTCAAGGTCGGCGAACTGGTCGGCGTCGGCTGCCTCGTCGATTCGTGCCGCACCTGCCCGAGCTGCGCGGACGGCCTCGAGCAATACTGCGAGAACGGCTTCGTCGGCACCTACAACGGCCAGGATCGCGTGACGGGCGACATCACGTTCGGCGGCTATTCGACGCACCTCGTCGTCGACGAGGCGTTCGTGCTGCGCGTGCCCGAGTCGCTCGACCCGGCCGGCGCCGCACCGCTCCTGTGCGCGGGGATCACGACCTACTCGCCGCTGCGGCAGTGGAACGTCGGCCCCGGCAAGAAGGTCGGCATCGTCGGCCTCGGCGGCCTCGGCCACATGGGCGTGAAGCTGGCGCGCGCGATGGGTGCGCACGTCGTGCTGTTCACGACGTCGCCGTCGAAGATCGAGGACGGCAAGCGCGTCGGCGCGCACGAAGTCGTGATCTCGAAGGACGAAGCGCAGATGCATGCGCACCTGAACAGCTTCGACTTCATCCTGAACACGGTCGCCGCACCGCACGACCTGAACCCGTTCCTGCACCTGCTGAAGCGCGACGGCACGATGACGCTCGTCGGCGCGCCGGAGCACGATCACCCGTCGCCGCAAGTGTTCAACCTGATCTTCAAGCGCCGCCGCCTCGCGGGCTCGCTGATCGGCGGGATCGCGGAAACGCAGGAAATGCTCGACTTCTGCGCGGAGCACGGGATCACGTCGGATATCGAGACGATTCCGATGCAGCAGATCAACGCCGCTTACGAGCGGATGCTGAAGAGCGACGTGAAGTACCGGTTCGTGATCGACATGGCGTCGATCAAGCAGTAAGCACCGCGTCAAACGAAACGGGCCGCATGTCAGACATGCGGCCCGTTTTGCATTCGGCGGCTGCGCACGCGGCGCAGCGCCGCCGATCACTTCTTGTAGTCGTAGTCGATCGTCAGCGGCGCATGGTCGCTGAACTTGATGTCCTTGAAGATCGACGTGCTTTTCGCGGTGCCGGCCACGCCAGGCGTCGCGATCTGGTAGTCGATCCGCCACCCGACGTTCTTCGCGTATGCCTGGCCGCGGTTGCTCCACCACGTGTACTGCTCGGCGCGCGGGTCGAGCGTGCGGAACACGTCGACGTAGCCGACATCGTCGAACAGCTTCGTGAGCCACTCGCGCTCTTCCGGCAGGCAGCCCGAGTTCTTCTGGTTGCTCTTCCAGTTCTTGATGTCGATTTCCTTGTGGACGATGTTCACGTCGCCGCACAGGATCACTTCGCGCTTCTTCTTCAACTGAGCGAGATGCGGCATGAATTCGTCCATGAAGCGGTACTTCGCCTGCTGGCGTTCTTCGCCGCTCGAGCCGGACGGTACGTACACCGACACGACCGACAGCTTGCCGTAGCGTGCCTCGACGTAGCGCCCTTCGGAATCGAATTCGCTGCTGCCGAAGCCGATGATCACGTCATCGGGCTCGCGCCGGCTGTACACGCCCGCGCCGCTGTAGCCCTTCTTCTCGGCGTGGTGGAAATAGCTCTTGAAGCCGTGCGGCTCGACGAATTCGGCCGGCAGGTCGTCGGCCGATACCTTGATTTCCTGCACGCACACGCAATCGGCGTTCTGTTCGCCGAGCCAGTCGAAGAAGCCCTTCTTCGCGGCGGAGCGGATGCCGTTCAGGTTGGCGGTAATCACTCGCATCATGTCGGGTTCCGTTCAGTTCGATGTTTTTACAGGGTGGCAGCTTAACGGATCTTCACGCCTTCGAGCTCGGGCTTCGGCGGCGGGAATTCCAGCTTCATGTCGGTCATCGCGCGCAGCAGCAGCTCGGCGATCATCACGTTGCGGTGCGTCTTCGAATCGGCCGGGATCACGTACCACGGCGCATGCTCGGCCGACGTCGCGGCGAGTGCGTCACGGTACGCGGACTGGTACGCGTCCCAGTGCTTGCGCGCATCGAGATCGGAGATGTCGAACTTCCAGTGCTTGGTCGGATCGTCGATGCGCGCCTGCAGCCGCTCGCGCTGCTCGTCCTTCGAGATGTGCAGGAAGCATTTGATGATCGTCGTGCCGTTCTCGGACAGCATCGTCTCGAAATCGCGGATCTGCCGGTAGCGGCGCTCGCATTCCTTCGCGTCGATCAGGTCGAGCACGCGCGGCACGAGCACGTCTTCATAGTGGCTACGGTTGAAGATCGCGAGCTCGCCCGCGGCCGGCACCTGCGCATGCACGCGCCACAGGAAGTCGTGCGCGGCCTCGATCGGCGTCGGCGCCTTGAACGGCACGATGCGCAGGCCGAGCGGATCGACGTCGCGGAACACCGCGCGCACGGTGCCGTCCTTGCCGCTGGTGTCCATCCCCTGCAGCACGAGCAGCACGCGCTTCTTCTGTTGCGTGTGCAGGCGCTCCTGCTGCGTGTCGAGTTCGGTCGACACGGCCGACAGCCGTTCGCGGTCGGCGTCCTTCGAGCCGGACGAAAACGGCTTCGCGGCCGGGTCGAACGCATCGAGCTTGAATGCGGCGGCTTCCTTCTCGCGCGTGCTGTACGGCACGCGGAAATCGTCGAGCGACGGTTGTTTCGCCATTCGTTCCTCCGTTGGACGGTGTGGTGCATACGATAACGCATCCACCAAACGCAACGGGCCGCTCCGAACTGGTTCGGAGCGGCCCGTCGTCAAGCGCGGTTCTGGCGCGCTGTCATGCTCAGCCGAGCTTCTTCTTCAGCAGTTCGTTGACCTGCTGCGGATTGGCCTTGCCCTTCGTGGCCTTCATCGCCTGGCCGATCAGCGCGTTGAACGCCTTTTCCTTGCCCGCGCGGAATTCCTCGACCGACTTCGCGTTCGCCGCGAGCACTTCGTCGATGATCGCTTCCAGCGCGCCGGTGTCGGAGATCTGCTTCAGCCCCTTCGCGTCGATGATGCGGTCGGCCGCGCCTTCGTCGGTCGCCTTCTCGTCCCAGATCGTCGCGAAGATTTCCTTCGCGATCTTGTTCGAGATCGTGCCGTCGGCGATGCGCTGCAGCAACAGCGCGAGCTGCGCAGCCGACACGGGGATCGCGTCGATCTCGATGCCGTCGCGGTTCAGCTGCGACGACACGTCGCCCATCAGCCAGTTCGCGACGATCTTCGCGTTCGCCGCACCGGCCTTCGCGACCACGGACTCGAAGTACGCGGCCATCGCCTTGCTCGACGTCAGCACGCCCGCGTCGTACGCGGACACGCCGTACTCGTCGACGAAACGCTGCTGGATCGCGGCCGGCAGTTCGGGCATGCCGGACTGCACGCGCTCGATCCAGTCCTGGCCGATCACGAGCGGCATCAGGTCGGGATCGGGGAAGTAGCGGTAATCGTGCGCGTCTTCCTTGCTGCGCATCGAACGCGTCTCGCGCTTGTCCGGATCGTACAGGCGCGTTTCCTGCACGACTTCGCCGCCGTCCTCGATCAGCTCGATCTGGCGACGGACTTCGAAGTTGATCGCTTCCTCGAGGAAGCGGAACGAGTTCAGGTTCTTGATTTCCGCGCGCGTGCCGAACTTCTCCTGGCCGACCGGGCGCACCGACACGTTCGCATCGCAGCGGAACGAGCCTTCCTGCATGTTGCCGTCGCAGATGCCGAGCCACACGACGAGACCGTGCAGCGCCTTCGCGTACGCAACGGCTTCTGCCGCGCTGCGCATTTCCGGCTCGGTGACGATCTCGAGCAGCGGCGTGCCCGCGCGGTTCAGGTCGATCCCCGTCATCCCGGCGAAGTCTTCATGCAGAGACTTGCCCGCATCTTCCTCGAGGTGCGCGCGGGTCAGGTTGACCGTCTTCTCGTACGCTGCCTTGCCGGCCTTCTCGTTGGCGGGCACCTGGATCGTGATCTGGCCGCCCTGCACGACCGGAATCTCGTACTGGCTGATCTGATAGCCCTTCGGCAGATCGGGGTAGAAGTAATTCTTGCGCGCGAAGATGCTGCGCGGCGCGATGGTCGAGCCAATCGCGAGACCGAAGCGGATCGCGCGTTCGACCGCACCGCGGTTCAGCACCGGCAGCACGCCCGGCAGCGCCAGGTCGACCGGGCAGGCCTGCGTGTTCGGTTCGGCGCCGAACTGCGTCGACGCGCCCGAGAAAATCTTCGAGACGGTCGACAGTTGCGCGTGCGTCTCGAGACCGATAACGACTTCCCATTGCGTAGTCATTGCTTACACCCCTGCCGGAACTTGCTTGTGCCAGTCGGTCGCGCGCTGGAACGCGTCGGCGACCTGCAGCATCCGGGCTTCGTTGAAATAGTTGCCGATGATCTGCAGGCCGACCGGGCGCTTCGCGTTCGCGCCCGCGCCGAAGCCGCACGGCACGCTCATGCCGGGCAGGCCGGCGAGGCTCACCGACAGCGTGTAGATATCCGCGAGATACATCTGCACCGGATCGTCGCCCTTCGCGCCGAGATCCCATGCGACCGTCGGCGACGCCGGGCCCATGATCACGTCGCACGACTTGAACGCTTCCTGGAAATCGTTCGCGATGATGCGGCGGATCTTCTGCGCCTGCAGGTAGTACGCGTCGTAGTAGCCGTGCGACAGCACGTACGCGCCGACCAGAATCCGGCGCTTCACCTCGGGGCCGAAGCCTTCGGCGCGCGACTTCTTGTACATGTCGAGCAGGTCGCCGTACTGCGCGGCGCGATGGCCGAAGCGCACGCCGTCGAAACGCGACAGGTTCGACGACGCTTCCGCCGGCGCGATCACGTAATACACGGGGATCGACAGTTCCGTCTTCGGCAGCGACACCGGCACGAGCGTCGCGCCGAGCGCTTCATACTGCTTCAGTGCGGCGTCGATCGTCGCGCGCACGTCGTCGGCGAGGCCTTCGCCGAAATATTCGTTCGGCAAACCGATGCGCAGGCCCGCGAGCGGCTTGCCCGCGTCGTTGCCGGCCGCCCACGGCTGGCCGAGGTGGCGCGTGAAATCTTCGTCGTCGCGCTCGAGGCTCGTCGAATCGCGCTCGTCGAAGCCGGCCATCGCGTTCAGCAGCAGCGCGCAGTCGGACGCGCTCTGCGCCATCGGGCCGCCCTGGTCGAGCGACGACGCGAACGCGATCATCCCGTAGCGCGACACGCGGCCGTAGGTCGGCTTGATGCCCGTCACGCCCGCGAACGACGCGGGCTGGCGGATCGAGCCGCCGGTGTCGGTGCCGGTCGCGGCCGGCGCGAGGCGCGCGGCGACGGCGGCCGAGCTGCCGCCCGAGCTGCCGCCCGGCACCGCGTTCGTGTCCCACGGGTTCTTCACCGCGCCGAACGCGGAATTCTCGTTCGACGAGCCCATCGCGAACTCGTCCATGTT
The DNA here is from genome assembly GCF_905339975.1 of Burkholderia sp. BCC1999. Taxonomy (NCBI): domain Bacteria; kingdom Pseudomonadati; phylum Pseudomonadota; class Betaproteobacteria; order Burkholderiales; family Burkholderiaceae; genus Burkholderia; species Burkholderia sp. BCC1999. The sequence goes on from NZ_CAJPHP010000019.1 coordinate 111,573, forward strand.
GGTCTTGCCGAGCGTGACCATGCCGGCCGCCTGCAGGCGGGCGACGACGGTCGCGTCGAACGGGCTCTCGTAATTCGCGAGCATCTTCGAGCCGGCGGTCGAGCGCCAGCCGCGTGTGACGAAGACGTCCTTGTGCGCGATCGGCAGGCCGGTGAGCGCGCCGCCCGCGCCGCGCGCGAGCTCCGCGTCGGCGGCTTTCGCCTGCGCGAGGGTCAGATCGGCGTCGACGTGGACGAACGCGTTCAGGTCGCGTGCGGCGTCGATCCGTTTCAGGTAGTGCTGCGCGAGCTCGACGGCCGAGCATTCCTTGGCGGCGAGCGCGGCGCGCAGTTCGGTCAGGCTTTTTGCGTGCATTGAGTGGTTTTCCTGGGAATTCTGGGTGGCGCGCGGCGCGAAGGCGGCGGCGCGCTTGTCATCGAATGCTTACTCGATCACCTTCGGCACGAGATAGAGGCCGTCCTGGACGGCCGGCGCCGGACGCTGGTTGTCGTCGCGATTGACGACCTCCGTCACGGCGTCGTCGCGCAGGCGCTGCGCGACTTCCTGGATCTGTTCGATCGGGTGGGCGAGCGGCGCGATGCCGGCGGTGTCGACCGCCTGCATCTGTTCGACGAGGCCGAAGAATTCATTGAGCTGGCCGAGCATGTGCTCGGCGTCGGCGTCGGCCATTTCGAGTCGCGCCAGGTGCGCGATGCGTTTCACATCGGTCAGGGTCAGGGCCATGCGATCACCGGAAAAACAAGGCTGCGCAGCGCATCAAAAGCAGCACTGCGGCGGGGGGTTGGAGGGTGCGATCCCACCCTCAAAAATCGGGGCCGAAGCGGCAAAAATACCACCCGTTTCGATTCAAATACCGTGAAATTATAAGGTATCATTACGCGTTCGACCCAAACCCGGCAGCCTTTTCCCGCACCGTTTCGCCTCGCTTCGGCAAGCCGTGCGTGCATCGTGCGATCCCCGGTAGACATCACTCGCAGCTTCGTGCGCCGCGGCGGCCGCTTCCGCCACGCTTCCCGAGGCTGTTATTTTTTCCGCTGCCGCCCTCAGCGCTCGCTATGCAGGGCCGGCCCAGAGCGAAACAGGATTCTGAATGTTCGGTTTTTTGCGCAGCTACTTCTCCAACGATCTCGCGATCGACCTCGGCACCGCAAACACCCTGATCTACATGCGCGGCAAGGGCATCGTGCTCGATGAGCCGTCCGTCGTGTCGATCCGCCAGGAAGGCGGCCCCAACGGCAAGAAGACGATCCAGGCGGTCGGCAAGGAAGCCAAGCAGATGCTCGGCAAGGTGCCGGGCAACATCGAGGCGATCCGCCCGATGAAGGACGGCGTGATCGCCGACTTCACCGTCACCGAGCAGATGATCAAGCAGTTCATCAAGACCGCTCACGAATCGCGCATGTTCTCGCCGTCGCCGCGCATCATCATCTGCGTGCCGTGCGGCTCGACCCAGGTCGAGCGCCGCGCGATCAAGGAAGCCGCACACGGCGCCGGCGCATCGCAGGTCTACCTGATCGAGGAGCCGATGGCGGCCGCGATCGGCGCGGGCCTGCCGGTGTCGGAAGCCACCGGCTCGATGGTCGTCGACATCGGCGGCGGCACGACCGAAGTCGGCGTGATCTCGCTCGGCGGCATCGTGTACAAGGGTTCGGTCCGCGTCGGCGGCGACAAGTTCGACGAGGCGATCGTCAACTACATCCGCCGCAACTACGGCATGCTGATCGGCGAACAGACCGCCGAGGCGATCAAGAAGGAAATCGGCTCCGCGTTCCCGGGCTCCGAAGTCAAGGAAATGGAAGTGAAGGGCCGCAACCTGTCGGAAGGCATCCCGCGCAGCTTCACGATCTCCAGCAACGAAATCCTCGAAGCGCTGACCGATCCGCTGAACCAGATCGTGTCGTCGGTGAAGATCGCGCTCGAACAGACGCCGCCGGAACTCGGCGCCGACATCGCCGAACGCGGGATGATGCTGACGGGCGGCGGTGCGCTGCTGCGCGACCTCGATCGCCTGCTCGCGGAAGAAACCGGCCTGCCGGTGCTCGTCGCCGAAGATCCGCTCACCTGCGTCGTGCGCGGTTCGGGCATGGCGCTCGAGCGCATGGACAAGCTGGGCAGCATCTTCTCGTACGAGTGATCGTCTAAGCTTCATATGACGCACCCGCGGCGTGGCCGGATCGCTCGATTAGAACGAACCGCCGCGCCGTTTGCGCGTCTGAGCATCATTTAACCGATCCCACGCGCCCGGCGCCGACCATGGAATACAGTCCGCCGCCCCTCTTCAAGCAAGGTCCGCCCGCGCTCGCGCGGCTCATCTTCTTCGTTGCCCTCGCCATCGCGCTCCTCGTATCGGACGCGCGCTTCAGCACGCTCGAAATCCTCCGCGGCGTGCTCGGCACCGTGCTCTATCCGCTGCAGCGCGCGGCGCTCGTGCCGCGCGACCTGTTCATGGGCGCGGCCGACATCGCCGTCACCGGCGCATCGCTGCGCCACGAGAACGACGATCTCCGCAAACGCAACCTGCAGCTGTCCACGCAGGCCAACCAGGCCGCCGTGCTCACGCAGGAAAACGCGCATCTGCGCGCCGTGCTCGAGCTGCGCCAGCACATCGCGACGCAATCGACGCCGGTCGAGATCCAGTACGACACCAGCGATCCGTTCACGCAGAAGATCGTGATCGGGCAAGGTTCGCAGCAGGGCATCCAGAACGGCTCGCCCGTCGTCAGCGAAGACGGCGTGATCGGCCAGGTCACGCGCGTGTTCCCGCTGCAGGCTGAAGTCACGCTGGTCACCGACCGCGATCTCGCGATTCCCGTGCAAGTGCTGCGCACCGGCCTGCGCAGCGTGATCTACGGCACGCCGAAGGGCGATTCGCTCGATCTGCGCTTCGTGCCGACGAGCGCGGATCTCGTGGCCGGCGACGAGCTCGTCACGAGCGGCCTCGACGGCGTCTATCCGCCCGGCCTGCCGGTCGCGAAGGTCGCGCGTGTCGACAAGCTCGCCGATACGGCCTTCGCGCGCGTGACCTGCGCGCCGATCGCCGCCGTGCGCGGTGCGCGCCAGATGCTCGTGCTGCATTACCAGAACGACATCCCGCCGCGCCCGGCCGAGCCCGATCCGGCCGCCGAGAAGAACGCGAAGGGCAAGAAGGGCGCGAAAGCCGCCGCGAAGGGCGAGAAGGCAGACAAGGCCGACGCTAACGCCAAGCCGGCCGCCGCGGCCCAGCCCGCCGCGAAGCCTGCGCCGGCGGCGCCCGCCGCCTCCGGCAAACCGGCCACCGCGCCCGCGAAGCCCGCGGCCGGGCAACCAGGAGCCCAGCGATGAACCGCCCGCAATACATCCTGCAGCCGGTCAATCCGTACTTCATCGTCTTCAGCCTCGCCGCCGCGTTCCTGCTGAACCTGATGCCGTGGGGCCGCCTGCCCGGCGTGCCCGACTTCGTCGCGCTCGTGCTGCTGTTCTGGAACATCCACCAGCCGCGCAAGGTCGGGATGGGCGTCGCGTTCCTGCTCGGCATCCTGATGGACGTGCATGACGCGGGGCTGCTCGGCGAGCACGCGCTCGCCTATACGTTGCTGTCGTACGGCGCGATCACGATCCACCGCCGCGTGCTGTGGATGCCGATCGGCGTGCAGGTGCTGTATGTCACGCCGCTGCTCGTCGTCGCGCAGCTCGTGCCGTTCGTGATCCGTCTCGTGATGGGCGCCGCGTTCCCCGGCTGGCGCTACCTCGTCGACGGCTTCGTCGAAGCCGCGCTGTGGCCGATCGCGAGCCACCTGCTGCTGATGCCGCAACGCCGCCCGGTCGATCCGGACGATACGCGCCCCATCTGAGCCGGACCGACCTTGAATATCCGCCGCCCCCACGCCCGTTGCGCCCAGGGGCGGCACCTCGCCCGCCCGCGCGGGCCGCATCGACTGTAACCGCATGACCGAATTCAACGACACCCAACAGCAGCTCTCGAAGTTCCGCCTGCGCGTCGCGGCGGCGGGCGTGTTCGTGTTCGTCTGCTTCGGGCTGCTCGCGAGCCGTTTCTTCTACCTGCAACTGATGCAGCACGGCAAATACGCGCTGCAGGCCGAGGAAAACCGCATCTCGGTCGCGCCGATCGTGCCGAACCGCGGGATCATCACCGACCGCAACGGCGTGATCCTCGCGAAGAACTATTCGGCGTACACGCTCGAGATCACGCCGTCGAAGCTCGACGACACGCTCGACAACACGATCGACAAGCTGTCCGAGATCATCCCGATCGACGCACGCGACCGCCGCCGCTTCAAGAAGCTGCAGGAAGACTCGAAGAACTTCGAGAGCCTGCCGATCCGCACGCGGCTCACCGACGCGGAAGTCGCGCGCTTCACCGCGCAGCGCTTCCGCTTTCCCGGCGTCGACGTGCGCGCGCGGCTGTTCCGCCAGTACCCGCTCGGCATGACGGCCGCGCACGTGATCGGCTACATCGGCCGGATCTCGAAGCGCGACCAGGATCGCATCGACGCGATGAGCGACGACAACGACAGCGACCAGGAAACCTACGATCCGCGCCGCGACGCGAACAACTACAAGGGCACCGACTACATCGGCAAGATCGGCGTCGAGCAGAGCTACGAAACCGAGCTGCACGGGCTGACGGGCTTCGAGGAAGTCGAGGTGACGGCCGGCGGCCGGCCGGTGCGCACGCTGTCGCGCACGCAGGCGACGCCCGGCAACAACCTCGTGCTGTCGCTCGACATCGGGCTGCAGCAGGCCGCCGAGCAGGCGTTCGCCGGCAAGCGCGGCGCGCTCGTCGCGATCGAACCGAAGACGGGCGACGTGCTCGCCTTCGTGTCGTCGCCGAGCTTCGATCCGAATTCGTTCGTCGACGGCATCGACCAGCAGACCTGGGACGAGCTGAACAACTCGACCGACAAGCCGCTCCTGAACCGCCCGCTGCACGGCACCTACCCGCCCGGCTCGACGTACAAGCCGTTCATGGCGCTCGCGGGCCTGACGCTCGGCAAGCGCACGCCGGGCTGGGGCTTCCAGGATCCCGGCTACTTCACGTTCGGCGGCCACACGTTCCGCAACGACGTGCGCTCCGGCCAGGGCTGGGTCGACATGAACAAGGCGATCATGGTGTCGAACGACACCTACTTCTACATGCTCGCGCGCGACCTCGGCGTGAACTCGATCGCGAACTTCATGAAGCCGTTCGGCTTCGGCCAGATCACCGGGATCGACATCCAGGGCGAGGCGCGCGGGATCCTGCCGTCGACCGACTGGAAGAAGAAGGCGTTCAAGAAGGCCGCGCAGCAGAAGTGGTTCGACGGCGAGACGATCAGCCTCGGGATCGGCCAGGGCTACAACTCGTTCACGATCCTGCAGCTCGCACACGCGACCGCGACGCTCGCGAACAACGGCGTCGTGATGAAGCCTCACCTCGTGAAGGAAGTCGAGGATCCGATCACGCGCGGGCGCCACCTGACCGTGCCGAAGGAAAGCGAAGTGATCCCGCTCAAGCAGGCCGACATCGACGTCGTGAAGCGCGGGATGGAGAACGTGATCGAGAACCCGTCCGGCACGGCATACAAGGTGTTCCGCGGCGCACCGTACCTCGCGGCCGGCAAGACCGGTACCGCGCAGGTGTTCTCGCTGCAGGGCTCGAACTACAAGGGCCACCTGCTCGCCGAGCACCTGCGCGACCACGCGCTGTTCATCGCGTATGCGCCGGTCGACCACCCGCAGATCGCCGTCGCGCTGGTCGTCGAGAACGGCGGCTGGGGCGCGCAGGCCGCGGGCCCGATCGCGCGCCGCGTGCTCGACTACTACCTGATCGACCGCCAGAACCCGAAGAACGAGGCTGCGGCCGTAGCGGCCGCCGCGTCGGCGACCGAACCCATCAGTGCGCCGGTGATCGGCGACGCGACCAAGCCCGCCGCCGTCGCGGCCGGCTTCACGGCGTTGCCGCAGCCGGTCGTGCCGACCGCGGCCAGCGCGGCGGATGCGGCATCGGCTGCGTCGGCAGCCGCCGCATCGGACGCGGCCGGCGCCAGCGCGGCCCAGCCGGCCGACGCGAGCGCCGCGGCGCCGAGGGCCGCGAGCCTGCCGCCGATCCGGCGCCCGCACCGGCCGCGCCGCCCCGCCAGCGACGCGCAGCCGCTCGTCGCCACGCCGCGGGACGACAACCACCGTGCGACGGCCCCCGCGAAAGCGGCGGACGCCGGCACCGCTCATTAACGGAGAAAGGCATGCAATTCGACAAGCGCGCCTGGCTCGACAAGATCAAGCAGATGTTCGCGGGCTTCGACCGCCCGCTCGCCCTCATCGTGTTCCTGCTGCTGTGCGTCGGCATCGTCACGCTGTACAGCGCGGCGATCGACATGCCGGGCCGCGTAGAGGACCAGTTGCGCAACATCCTGCTGACGTTCGTGCTGATGTGGGTGATCGCCAACATCCCGCCGACCACGCTGATGCGCTTCGCGGTCCCGCTCTACACGTTCGGGGTCGCGCTGCTGATTGCCGTGGCGCTGTTCGGGATGACCAAGAAAGGGGCGAAGCGCTGGCTGAACGTCGGCGTCGTGATCCAGCCGTCTGAAATCCTCAAGATCGCGACACCGCTGATGCTCGCGTGGTACTACCAGCGCCGCGAGGGCGGGGTGCGCTGGTACGACTTCCTCGTCGCGTTCGGGATCCTGATGGTGCCCGTCGGGCTGATCGCGAAGCAGCCCGACCTCGGCACGGGCCTGCTCGTGTTCGCGGCCGGTTTCTTCGTGATCTACCTCGCCGGCCTGTCGTTCAAGCTGATCGTGCCGGTACTCGTCGCGGGCGTGATCGCGGTCGGCTCGATCGCCGTGTTCGAAGAGCGTATCTGCCAGCCCGAAGTGCAGTGGCCGCTGATGCACGACTACCAGAAGCACCGCGTGTGCACGCTGCTCGACCCGACCTCCGACCCGCTCGGCAAGGGCTTCCACACGATCCAGGCCGTGATCGCGATCGGCTCGGGCGGCGTACTCGGCAAGGGCTACCTGAAAGGCACGCAGGCGCACCTCGAATTCATTCCGGAAAAGCACACCGACTTCATCTTCGCGGTGTTTTCCGAGGAATGGGGGCTCGTCGGCGGGCTCGTGCTGCTGACGCTGTACATGGCGCTGATTGCGCGCGGGCTCTACATCGCCGCGCAGGGCGCGACGTTGTTCGGCCGCCTGCTCGCGGGCTCGCTCACGCTCGCGTTCTTCGTCTACGCGTTCGTCAACATCGGGATGGTGAGCGGCGTGCTGCCGGTCGTCGGCGTGCCACTGCCGTTCATGAGTTACGGCGGCACCGCGCTCACGACGCTCGGCATCGCGATCGGGATGATCATGAGCGTCGGGCGGCAGCGGCGGCTGATGAAGAGCTGACCGCGCAGCCTGCACCGCAGTCAAGGAAAACGGCGCCCCGGGGCGCCGTTTTGCATGGGGCGGACCGAACGCCGCGTGCGCTCACTGCGGCGGCGAGTGCGGCCCGCCCGGCTCCGCCCCGCCGCCCGACGCCGGCGCCTGCGACTTCAACCGCGCGCTCAGCTCCTTGAATTTCAGCCCGGCCGTCTCGTCGCCCTGTGCGGCCGCCGCCGCGTAATACGCCCGCGCGATGTTCAGGTTCTGCGCGACGCCGTCGCCGCCGCGCTCGTAGAACGACGCGGTCACGTACTGCGCGGTCGGCTCGCCCGCGTCGGCGGCCTGCTTGTACCACGCGAACGCCTGCCGGTTGTCGCGCGGCGTACCGCGCCCGTCGAGGAACTGGTTCGCGAGCGACAGCGCGGCCTGCACGTGCCCCTGCTTCGCCGCGCGCAGGAACCAGCGGTGCGCTTCGACCGGATTGCGCGTGACGAACTCGCCGTCGTCGAACATCCGGCCGTACACGTACTGCGCATGCGACATGTTCGCGTCGGCCGCGCGCTTCAGCCAGCGCAACCCTTCGTCGACGTTCGCGGTCACGCCTTCGCCCGTCAGCAGCATCATTGCGTAGTTGAATTGCGCGAGGCGATCGCCGCGCTCGGCCGCGTCGTGAAACTGCACCAGCGCCGCGCGATAGTCACCGGCGTTGTAGTCGGCGACCGCCGATTGCGTCTCGCGCGACGGATCGGCCTTCTCTTGCGGCGCGCCCTGCGCGACCGCCGCGATACACAGGGCCCACAGGCCGAACATCACACCGATCCGCGCGCGCCCGCGGCACGCACCGTCAGCACCGTTCATGACCGTACCTCCTGCAGCGCCTGCCGCGTTGCGCGCAACAACCAGCTCACGTCGGCCGACACCGAGATCATCCGGTAACCGGCCTCGCGGTACTGGCGTGCAGCCGCCGTATCGCCCGCGAAGATGCCGACCGCGACGCCGCCCTGCCTGCCGGCCGCGAGCACACGCGCCATCGCGGTTTCGACGTCCGGGTGGCGGATGTCGCCGAGGTGCCCGAGGCTCGCCGCGAGATCGGCCGGGCCGACGAACAGGCAGTCGACGCCCGGCGTCGCCGCGATCCGCTCGACCTCGTCGACACCGCGCGCCGATTCGATCTGCACGATCACCGCGACCTGCGCGTTGGCCGTCTGCACATAATCGCGGCGCATGCCGAATGCCGCCGCGCGCACCATGCCCGCGACACCGCGCAGCCCGTCGGGCGAATCGGGCGACGGATAGCGCGTGAGCCGCACCGCGTGCGCGGCTTCGTCAGGCGTCTCGATGGACGGAAACATCAACGTGCGTGCGCCGGCATCGAGCGCGCGCTTCACGAGCCACGGCTCGCGCGCCGGCACGCGCACGACCGGCTCGCTCGGCAGGTGCGCGGCCGCGATCGCACGCAGCTGCGAGGCCACGTCGCGGCTGTCGTTCGGCGCGTGCTCCATGTCGATGCAGAGCCAGTCGTAGCCGGCATGCGCGAGCGCTTCCGCAGCCGACTCACTGCCGAGCGACAGCCACAGGCCATACAGCGGATCGTCGCCGTCACGCAGGCGTTGTTTGAGGGAATTGGTGAGCGTGCTCATCGATACGGCCTCCTGGACGGAACGGCAATCGAACGGGACAAGCAACAGCCGAGGCGGGACACAACACGTCGTGCAGCGCAGCACGGCGGCGACACCGGGATCGCGCCCTGGAACGTTAGTCGGCGACGGACAGCGGATCTGACAGCGCGCGCCGTGCAACGGCGCACGGGCGCATTGTCCGGCGCCACTCAACGATCATAGCGCGGCGTTACGCGGAATGTGGGAACAGGCGGGAAGCTGCGCCGGCGCGGATCGAAGCCGCGCGACACGATGACAGGCAGCCCGCGCCGGCCAGCGCGGGCTGCCAGGAAGGCGGATCAGCGGCCGGGCTGGCGCTCGACGTCGGCCCAGCAGTTCGGCGTTTCGTACAGGCGCACGCGCTCGAGGCGCAGGTTCACGCCGTAGTGCGCGTCGTACACGTTCGCGAGGAGGTCGAACGCGATCGCCGCGAGGTTCTCGACGGTCGGGATCCGGTCGATCACGACGGTCTTGTGGTCGGCCATCTGCTCGAGGAACGAGCGCACGACTTCGTCGCGCGCATAGACCAGGAACGCGTGGTCCCACTTGCTGACGAGGTGCTCCATCGCAAGCGCCTTCACGTCGGCGAAATCCATCACCATGCCGCGGTCGGGCGCCCCCTCGGTATCGACGAGATCGCCGCGCAGCGTGATTTCGAGCACGTAGCGATGGCCATGCAGGTTCCTGCACTGGCTGCGGTGATCGGGGATGCGGTGGCCCGCGTCGAATTCGAGTTTTCGGGTAATCAGCACGATGTCAAAAGCCGTGGCTCAGGGAATGTTCAGATATTTGTGGGTCTGCATCGACAGCCGCCACTGCGGATGACGCTTGCACCAGTCGATCGCGAGCTTCGTATTGAGGTCGCGCGACGGGCCGTCCATCGGCTGGACCAGGAAGTACTCGAAGTCGAGCTTCGCATAGTCGGCCAGCCGCTGGTTGTCCTGCGGGATCACGACTTTCAGCTCGTTGCCCTTCGTGACGACGAGGGGCGCGTCGGCCTTCGGGCTCACGCAGATCCAGTCGATCGATTCGAGCACCGGCAGCGAACCGTTGGTCTCGATCGCGATCTCGAAACCGGCCGCGTGCAGCGCGTCGACGAGCGGCTGGTCGAGCTGCAGCATCGGCTCGCCGCCCGTGCAGACGACGAAGCGGTGCGCCTCGCCCTCCGGCCACAGGCCGGCGATCGTCGCGACGAGCGCTTCGGCATCCTTGAACTTGCCGCCGTTCTCGCCGTCGGTGCCGACGAAGTCGGTATCGCAGAAGCGGCACACGGCCTCCGCACGATCCTCTTCGCGGCCCGACCACAGGTTGCAGCCGGCAAACCGGCAGAACACGGCGGGCCGGCCCGCATTCGCGCCTTCGCCCTGCAGCGTGTAGAAAATTTCCTTGACCGCGTAAGTCATCGTGCTTCGTCCGGCTCGCGCCGCTCGTTGTCGATCAGAATCCGTTATTCATTCAGTGCCGCCGGCGCACCTGCGTCACAGCGGCGCTTCGGTCACCCGCTCGCCCTTCAGGTAAGCCTCGTAGCCGCGCTTGCGCAGCTTGCAGGCCGGGCATTCGCCGCAGCCGAAGCCCCAGTCGTGCAGTTCCGCGCGCTCGCCCACGTAGCACGTGTGCGTCTCGACGCGGATCAGTTCGACGAGCGCCTCGCCGCCGAGCTGCTCGGCGAGCTGCCAGGTCTGCGCCTTGTCGAGCCACATCAGCGGCGTCTCGAGCACCATGCGCGTGTCCATGCCGAGGTTCAACGCGACCTGCAGCGCCTTCATCGTGTCGTCGCGGCAGTCGGGATAGCCCGAGAAGTCCGTCTCGCACATCCCGCCGACCAGCACGCGCAATCCGCGACGATAGGCGATCGCCGCAGCGATCGTCATGAACATCAGGTTGCGACCAGGCACGAAGGTATTCGGCAGGCCGTTCGCGGACGTCTCGATCTCGATCGTGCGCGTCATCGCGGTATCGCTGATCGCGCCGAGCACCGACAGGTCGATCATGTGATCGTCGCCGAGCCGATCCGACCATGCGGGAAAATCGCGCTTCAGTGCTTCGCGCACGCCGTCGCGACATTCGAGCTCGACGCGATGCCGCTGGCCGTAATCGAAGCCGAGCGTCTCGACCGTCTGGTAGCGTTCGAGGGCCCAAGCCACGCACGTGGCCGAATCCTGCCCGCCGGAAAACAACACGAGCGCGCCGTCTTTAGCGTCTGTCCGAATCACCGTGATACTCCGTGAATGTGTAGGCTCGCGTCGCGCTGCGCCCCAAGGCCGGCTGCCGCCGGGCGGCCCGACGCGGCCGGCCTGCGCCGGCTCGACCAGTATAGGCAGCGCGGTCGGCCGCGAACGCGGCGGTGCGCTTATACCGCCCATCGCGCAGCATCGTTGCCGCGCGCCACGGCGGCGCGAGACTCGCAGCCTGCCGTGCGCCTGAAGCGATGCGCTAAGTCATTGAGCGGGCACGGATTTTATCATGCCCCCGCGAATGCTGCCGGACACGCCGCCAACGACTCGCAATACCCACCACAAACGAAAAACCCCAAGAACCTTCCGATTCTTGGGGTTTTAAATGCTGGTGGCCTGGGACGGAATCGAACCATCGACACGCGGATTTTCAATCCGCTGCTCTACCAACTGAGCTACCGGGCCAACGAAGAATGAAAGTATATCGAGCTATTCGTACCCGAGCAAGAGGTTTCGCAAAATATTTTATACGACGCCTTCGGACGGCTTCTTGCCGAGCTCGACACCGAGCTGCTTGAGCTTGCGATACAGGTGCGTGCGCTCGAGGCCCGTCTTCTCCGCGACGCGCGTCATGCTGCCGTTTTCGCGCGCGAGGTGATATTCGAAGTACGCGCGCTCGAACGCATCGCGCGCTTCGCGCAACGGGATGTCGAACGGAATCGCGGCCGTCTGCCCCGCGAGGCCGAGTGCCACTGCCATGTCGTCGCCGAGCGTCGGCAGCGCTGCCGCGGACGCCACCGATGCAGGCCCCGCGGCCTGTCCGGCGCCGGCCTTCGCCGCCGCGTTGGCGGACATGGGCGCCGCGCCGCGTGCGAGACCGTGCTCGACCGACTTCAGCAGCTTCTGCAGTGCGATCGGCTTCTCGAGGAAATCGAGCGCGCCGATCTTGGTTGCCTCGACGGCCGTATCGATCGTCGCGTGCCCGGACATCATGATCACGGGCATCGTCAGCAGCCCCTGCGCCGCCCACTCCTTGAGCAAGGTCACGCCGTCGGTATCGGGCATCCAGATATCGAGCAGCACGAGATCGGGCGCCTGATTCAGCCGGTATTCCCGCGCGGCCTGCGCGTTCTCCGCTGCCTCGACGACATGTCCTTCATCGCTGAGGATCTCCGAGAGCAATTCCCGGATGCCCATTTCATCATCTACCACCAGGATGGTTGCCATTTACGCTGCCTTTGTCTGCTCACTTGCTTTTGTCTTAGCGGGGGCCGTCCCGCCCTGCACGCCCGATTCGGCGCCTGGCGCATCGCTCGCCATCTGCAGGAACAGGATCGACACCTGCGCACCCTCGACGGTCTCGCCGTGCATGCGATTGCGCAGATCGATCCGCGCGCCATGCTCGTCGACGATTTTCTTGACCGTGGCCAACCCGAGCCCCGTGCCCTTCGCCTTCGTCGTCACGTAAGGCTCGAACGCGCGGGTCAGGATGCGTGCCGGAAAACCAGGCCCGTTGTCGGACACGGTAAGACGTACCGCGACGCGCGTTTTGCCCTCGGCGTCGGGATCGCCATATTCTACTGTCTTGGTTTCGATCAACACACGCGGATGCGCAGACTCCGCGACCGAATCCTGCGCATTCTGCAGCAGGTTGTGAATCACCTGGCGCAGTTGCGTCGCGTCGCCACGTATCACCGGCAGCGACGGCGCGAGCTCGGCGATGATCGGGTTCTTGCCTTCGCCGACACCATACAGCCCGAGCACCTCGCTCGCCAGTTCATTCAACTGCAGGTTCGCGAGCACTGCCGGCGGCGTACGCGCGTATTCGCGGAAATCGTCGACCATCCGCTTCATCGCGGCGACCTGGTTCACGATCATCGTCGCGCCGCGCTTGAGCACATCCGCATCGGGCGGCGCGAGCTTGTCGGACAGCTTCATCTGCAGCCGCTCGGCCGACAGCTGGATCGGCGTCAACGGATTCTTGATCTCATGCGCGAGCCGGCGCGCGACCTCGCCCCACGCGACCGACCGCTGCGCGGAAATCACGTCGGAGATGTCGTCGAACACGACGACGTAACCGGACGTCTGCGGGTCGTCGGCCTGCCCCTCGACCGTCGACACGAGACGCGTGCCGCGCACGAGCAGCGTCAGCGGTTCGGTTTCGCCCGGCACCTCGATCGCGAACTGCTGCTGCCAGTGGCCGCGATCGCCGCTGCCACCGTCGGACGCCGCCTCGCGATCGGCGAACGCCTTGCGCACCATCGCGCCGAACCCCGCCGCCACGCCGATCCGGTCGAGCGTCGTGCCGATCAGCGAGTTGAACGGCTGCCGGAAGATCCGCTCGGCGCCGCGATTGGCCGTCGTCAGCCTGAACTGGCGGTCGAGCACGAACACGCCGGCCGTCAGATTCGCGAGGATACTTTCGAGATACGTCTTCGAATGCTCGAGCGCGACGCGGTTCTTCTCGACCGCGAGCCGCGCCTCGGACAACTGGCGCGTCATCGCGTTGAACGACTGCGTGAGGAAGCCGAGCTCGTCGCGCGTCTTGATCTCGCGCTTCGGCGTGTAGTCGCCTTCCGTGACTTCCTTCGTGCCCTGCGCGAGCAGGAACAGCGGCCGCGCGAGCTGCTGGCCGAGCGCGAGCGCGAGCATCATCGCGATGAAGGTCGCGAGGAACAGCGCGAGCGTCAGCGTGCCGATGTACATCTTGCGCAGCCCCGTGCGGCCGAGCGACTTTTCCTGGTACTCGCGATACGCGCGCTGCACGGCGTCCGCGTTGTGCGCGAGCGTCGGCGGCACCGGCTGCGTGAGCTGCAGGAAGCGCTCCGCCGGCTGCAGCAGCGACGTCGTCGCATCGGGAATCGGCCGCACGACGCGCAGCCGCAGCGCGCCCTTCGCGCCATGCGCGCGCGGGTCGCCGTCGACTTCGCCCTCGATCGCCGCGTACGCGCCGTGTTCGCGCGCCTGGCTCAGCATCAGCGGAGTCGGCAGGTCGTCCGGAATCAGCGCCGCGAAATTGCCCGACGCCTGCGCGACGATATGCAGGTCGGGCGCCGCGCCCGAGCCGCCGCGGCTCGGCTCGACGATCGTCGCGTCCTGCACGCCGAACTGGTCGCGCAGCCGCAGCAGCGTGAGCGTCGTGCCGTTCGTGTTCGCATCGACGCTCGCGAGCTGGTCGGACATCATCCGCGCCTTCGTCTGCAGGTCGGACAGCGACGCATCGAGCATCCCGCGGCCGAGGTTCAGACCGGCCGTCAGCGCGGTCTCGACGTTCACGTCGAACCACGACTCGATACTGCGCGACACGAACTGGTACGACACGATGTAGATGATCCCGCCCGGCACCACGCCGACGAGCGCGAAGAACACCGCGAGTTTCGCGAGCAGCCGCGTGCCGAACTTGCCCTTCCTCAGGCGCACGACGATCATCCCGATCAGCCCGAGCACCACGAGCAGGAACACGAGCGCGACGACGATGTTGGTCGCGTACAGCCACGAGTAGTAGCGATCGAAGAATTCGGTGTTCGCGCTCGCGGCCGCGAGCAGCACGAGCAGCAGCAGCGCGGTCAGCGCGACGGTCGAGACGATCACACGGACGAGGAGGCTCTTCCCGCTGGCCGCGCGGCGCACTTTATTTAGCACGTTCGGTCACCGTGAAAGTGAAGCGCTTCCAGTCCGACCCGAGCGTCCAGTCGCGGTTGTTCACGGCATCGACCTGGAACGGCTTCGGCATCAGCGCCGTATCGAGCTGCATCCGCACCGACGCCGTGTAGGTTTCACCCGAGCGCACCTGGTTGCGGTCGATCACGTGCCACGACGTGATGTGCCGGACGACCGCGAGCGCGTCCTTCAGCGACGGGAAACCGAGCTGCAGGCCGCCGGTCGATACACGGTACTCGCGCGTGAGCGGCTGGAACGACAGGCGGATCGTCTGCGACACCGATACCGGCTGTTCGTCAAGCCAGTACCAGCGCGCGCGACTCAACTCGAAATCCGTCGTGAAATACACCGGAATGCCTTTGTTCACGGCATCCTCGAGGTTCGGATTCAGCTCGAAGTCGAAACGCGCGTCGAGGCTCCAGCCGCTTCCGTCGGACTGGAGCGACGCGCGCTGCACGGCGATCGATTCGGCATGCGCCGGCCGGACGACGGCCAGGCACAGCATCAACGCGACCAGCAAGACGGCCGCGAGCCGAAATGGAAAAAGGTGTTTGATCGTCACCGTTTCTGAAACCGCGCGTAGAAAAATCCGTCTTGATCGGTGTTCTGGTCGAGTGCGCCGGCGGCCGCCCGTCCCTGCACGCCGCCTGGCAGCAGCTGGCCGGGGGCGTCCAATCGTACCGCATCTTCACAGGCCGCTTCAAACCAGCGGGCCTGCAATTCGCCTTCCTCGGGGAAGATCGAACAGGTCACGTAAAGCAGCTCGCCGCCCGGCTTCACGAGCGGCCACAGCGCCGACAGGATGCGGCGCTGTTCCGCAACGAGCGCCGGAATGTCGGCCTCGCGGCGCAACCAGCGAATGTCGGGGTGCCGCCGCACGATGCCGGACGCCGAGCACGGCACATCGGCGAGGATACGGTCGAACGGGCGCCCGTCGTACCACGCGTCGGGCGCACCTGCATCGCCGACGCACACGTTCGCTTCGAGCGACAGGCGCACGAGGTTTTCGCCGATGCGCGCCGCGCGCGTTGCATCGCTTTCGAGCGCAACGACTTCCGCGTCAGCCAGTTCGAGAATGTGACCGGTCTTGCCGCCGGGTGCCGCGCAGGCATCGAGCACGCGCATGCCGTCGCGCGCGTCGAGCCATTCGGCCGCGAGCTGCGCGCCGGCGTCCTGCACCGACACCACGCCGTCGGCGAAGCCCGGAATGCGCTCGACCGGCAGCGCCGACGCGAGCCGCACCGCGTGCCGGCCGATCGCGGTCGCTTCGATCCCGCTCGCCCGCAGCGTCTCGAGATACGCGTCGACGCTCGCGCGGCGCGCATTCACGCGCAACGTCAACGGGCCCTGTCGTTCACCGGCCGCGAGAATCGCCTGCCATGCATCGGGCCATGCGCGCTTCACCGCATCGACCCACCATGCGCGGTAATTCCACCGCGCGACCGGATCGTCCTGCATCTCCGCGACGAGGGCATCGCGCTCGCGCAGGAAACGGCGCAGCACCGCGTTGACCATGCCCTTCGCGAACGCGCATTCACGCCGCGCGCCGACGACGGTGACGGCCTGATCGACTACCGTGAATGCCGAATACGCGGCATCGTCCGCCGGGTCGAGCAGCAGCGCGAGCGCGCCGGCGAGCACCGCATGAACGTGCGCGGGCGGCGCCTTGCTGACGAGTTTGCCGATCAGCCAGTCTGCGCTGCCAAGGCGACGCATCGTCCGGTAGGCAACATCCTGCGTCGCACCGCGCGCGAGCGCCTGCGCACCGGACTCCATCTGTGCGAATACCGTCGACAACGCTGCCGGCAGCGCAGTGCCGCGCCGTACCGCATCGACCGCCTGCGCGGCCGCGTCGAGCGCGAAGCCGAGCGAATCGGGCGCCAGATGCAGCGCGGCCAGTCGCGCCGGGCGGCCGGAGGAAGACGGAGCGGAAGAACGGGGTCGTGTCATTGGTACGGAATCGGCAATCAAACGCAGCAAGCAAATGCGGCAAACGGCAGGATCGCGACGGCCGCAAGGCCTCGCGATCCCAAATCGCGCATTGTAGCGTGCGACCACGCGGCCCCTTTGTCCCCTTTACGGCGCGCACAAATGAAACACCCCGCAGCGCGAAGCGTGCGGGGTGGCGTGCCGGACCCCGCGCGGCAACGGCCGCACGGTACGCCGGGGTTTAGTCGAAGCGGCCGGTACGCGCCATCTCCATCAGGCGCGCGATGCGCTCCTCGGTGGCTGGGTGCGTCGAGAAAAGGTTCTGCAGGCCGCCACCGTGCAGCGGGTTCATGATCATCATCTGCGCGGTGGCCGGATGGGCCTCGGCCGCCTGGAACGGGATACCCGCCGCATAGCGATGGATCTTGTCGAGCGCGGTCGCGAGTGACTGCGGATCGCCCGAAATCTGCGCGCCGCCGCGGTCGGCCTCGAACTCGCGTGCCCGCGAAATCGCCATCTGGATCAAGGCGCCTGCGATCGGCGCGAGCAGCGCGACCGCGATACCCGCGATCGGGTTGGCCGGCCGGCCGTTCTCGTCGCGCCCGCCGAAGAACATCGCGAAGTTCGCGATCGCCGAGATCGCGCCTGCCATCGTCGCGGTGATCGTCGAGATCAGGATGTCGCGGTGCTTCACGTGCGCAA
Source organism: Burkholderia sp. BCC1999 (assembly GCF_905339975.1). NCBI lineage: Bacteria > Pseudomonadati > Pseudomonadota > Betaproteobacteria > Burkholderiales > Burkholderiaceae > Burkholderia > Burkholderia sp. BCC1999. Next base: position 129,042 of record NZ_CAJPHP010000019.1, read on the forward strand.
GCTCGTGCGCCATCACGCCACGCATCTCGCGCTCCGACAGCACGCGCAGGATGCCCGTCGTCGCGGCGACCGCCGCGTGCTCGGGGTTGCGGCCCGTCGCGAACGCGTTCGGCGCGTCCTCGTTGATCAGGTAGACGCGCGGCATCGGCAGGTTCGCGCGCGTGGCCAGCTCGCGCACCATCCGGTAGAACTGCGGCGCCGAGTTCTCGTCGACTTCCTGCGCGTTGTACATGCGCAGCACCATCTTGTCCGAGAACCAGTAAGAGAAGAAATTCATGCCGAGCGCGAACAGCAGCGCGATCGTCATGCCCCGCGAGCCGCCGATCATGCCGCCGATCACGATGAACAGGGCCGTGATCGCGGCCATCAGCATCGCCGTTTTGACCCAATTGAACATACCCACTCCTTATCCGTCAGGGGACCCGCCGCGCATCAAAGGGCGCGGCGGAAAATTGTAAGCGATTTGTTAGATAAGGTCTTGCCGGAAAAATTCAATCTCAGCGTTGCGATGTTGCCAGGCGCAGCCCGAGGCCGACGAACGCGCTGCCGACCGTGCGGTCGAGCCACTTCTTGACGCCCGGCTTGCCGGAAAAGCGCTGCGTGACGCTGCCCGCGACCCATGCGACCAGGCTCGTCCAGACCGTGCTCATCGCGACGAACACCGCGCCGAGGGTCAGGAACGCCCACGCCTTGTGCGGGCTGTCGGCCGACACGAACTGCGGGAAGAACGACACGAAGAACAGCACGACCTTCGGATTCAGCACGTTGGTCCAGAAGCCCTGCATGAACAGCTGGCGCAGCGGCTTGGCAACCGCGGCCTGCGCGGCTTCGACGCCCGCCGGCGCTGCGGCCTGCTTCGTGATGATCATTCGCACGCCGAGGTAGATCAGGTAGGCCGCGCCGACCAGCTTGATCACCGTGAACGCGGTGGCCGACGCCGCAAGCAGCGCGGTCAGGCCGAATGCGCACGCGAGCGCGTGAACGCAGCAGCCTGCCGAAATGCCGAATGCCGACATCAGCCCCGCGCCGCGGCCCTGCGCGACGCTGCGGCCGACGATGTAAGCCGTATCGGGGCCGGGCGTGACATTCAGCAAGAAAACCGCCAGCACGAAGAAACCGAAATGGGTGATGCCGAACATGAAAACCTCGAAACCGGAGAGCGCAGGGAAATTCTACGCGCGCCTGCCGCGCCGCGCGACTCGGCCGTCCGGCCAATTGTGCAGGGCCGGCAGGCCGTGTCGAATGACGGTCAGCCCGCGTCAGGCAACGTCGGGCAGCGCGAAACGCTGGCCTGCGGCGAGCGGCGAGCCGGCCAGGAATTCGCGCGCGGGCAGCCGTTTGCCGCCCGGCTTCTGCAACTGCGTGACGCGCAGCGCGCCGCTACCGCATGCGACGACCACGCCTTCCGGCGAGGCGTCGACGATCGTGCCGGGCACCGCGTCGCCGCGCACCGCCACGGGCTCGGCCGCCCACAGCTTGATCGCCGCCCCGTCGAGCGTCGCGACGCCGCCCGGGAACGGATCGAACGCACGCACCTGGCGTGCGAGCACGTCGGCCGGCTTGCGCCAGTCGAGCGCCGCCTCATGCTTGCCGATCTTTTCCGCATAGGTCACGCCATCGGCCGGCTGCGGCGTCGCCGGCAGCATGCCGTCGCGCTCGAGCCGCACGAGCGCATCGACGATCAACCGCGCGCCATCGGCAGCGAGCCGGTCGTGCAGCGTCGCGGTCGTATCGTCGGCCGCGATCGCGATGCGTGCTTCCTCGATCATCGCACCGGTGTCGAGGCCGACGTCCATCTGCATCAGCGTGACGCCCGTCTCGGCGTCGCCGGCCTCGATCGCACGATGGATCGGCGCGGCGCCGCGCCAGCGCGGCAGCAGCGATGCATGGATGTTGATGCAACCGGCGCGCGGGATGTCGAGCACTTCCTGCGGCAGCAGCAGGCCGTAGGCGGCCACCACCATCACGTCGTGCGGCGTCGTGCGCAGCAGCTCGATCGCATCGGCCGCCTCGGCCGGGTACTTGCCCGCGCGGCGCAACGACGGCGGCTGCGCAACGGGCATCCCGTGCTCGACGGCGTAGCGCTTCACGGCACTCGCCTGCAGCTTCATCCCGCGCCCCGCAGGGCGATCGGGCTGGGTGAGCACGAGCGGCACCGGGAAACCGGCCTCGTGGATTGCGGCAAGGGCAGCCGCGGCAAATTCCGGCGTGCCGGCAAAAATCACGCGCAACGTATGGGTCATGACAGCGTTCGAGGTCGGGCAGGGCGAACGCGCGTTACATCGCGCGTTCGAGTTTCTTCATCTTCGTCTTGATGCGCGTCTGCTTGAGCGACGACAGGTATTCGACGAACACGCGCCCCATCAGGTGATCCATCTCGTGCTGGACGCACACGGCGAGCAAGCCTTCGCAGTCGAGCTCGAACGTCTCGCCCTGCTCGTTGAGCGCGCGCACGCGCACGTGGTCGGGCCGCTCGACTTCGTCGTAGATGCCGGGCACCGACAGGCAGCCTTCTTCATAGATCTGCTTCGCGTCGCTCGACCACACGATCTCGGGGTTGATGAACGCGCGCAGTTCGTTCTTCTCCTCCGAGATGTCGATCACGATCACACGCTCGTGCACGTCGACCTGCGTGGCCGCAAGGCCGATGCCGGGCGCCGCGTACATGGTCTCGGCCATGTCGGCGACGAGCTTGCGGATCCGGTCGTCGACCTTGTCGACGGGCTTGGCGACCTTATGCAGCCGCTTGTCGGGGTAATGAAGAATATTGAGCAAGGCCATGGTGTTCGGTATTCGGTGGAGCGGCGTGCCGCATCGGCCATCCGGCCGACTGGTGCCGCCGCCGGGATGCAATGAAGATGAGGCGGATGCGTGGCGATTCAACGCCGCGGATCACGCCTCCTGCAATTGGCCGGGCGCTCGTGCGCACGGCCCTGTCGAGTATTTCGGATGATGAAAATTTTATCATGGCGCCACGCGGTCCGCTGGCCGCCGCATTCGAGGGCAGCCTCATGTCGCCGCAAGCGCTGACGCCGTCCGCGCTGCGCGCGTGGCTACAGCTCGCGCACGCGCCCGGCCTCGCGTCCGCCGTGCTGCAGCGCCTGCTCGATGCATTCGGCTCACCGGCCGCACTGTTGTGCGCCCCTGACCCGGCCATCGCCGCGGTGAGCTGCCCCGCCGCCGCACAAGCGGTTCGCGCGAGCGAGCGCGGCAATTTCGACGCACGCACCGACGCCGCGCTCGCGTGGCTCGAAGCGCCGGGCAATGCGCTGGTCACGCTCAACGATCCGGCCTACCCGCCGCGGCTGCGCGACCTGCACGATCCGCCGCCCCTGCTATATGTAAAGGGCCGGCTCGACCTGCTGCATGCACGCGGTCTCGCCGTGGTCGGCAGCCGGCACGCGACGCCGCAGGGGCTCGCCGACGCAACGGGCTTCGCGCGCGCATTGTCCGACGCGGGGCTCTCGATCGTCTCGGGCCTCGCGCTCGGGATCGACGGCGCCGCGCATCGCGGCGGGCTCGACGGCCGCTCGGGCACGGTCGCCGTCATCGCGACAGGTGCCGATCTCGTCTATCCGGCGCGGCATCGCGCACTCGCGCACGAGATCGCCGCGCACGGTGCGATCGTGTCGGAATGGCCGCTCGGCACACCGGCCCGTGCCGCGCATTTCCCGCAGCGCAATCGCCTGATCGCCGCACTGGCGATCGGCACGCTCGTCGTCGAGGCCGCGCCGCGCTCCGGCTCGCTGATCACCGCACGGCTCGCGAACGAACTGGGGCGCGATGTATTCGCGGTGCCGGGCTCGATCCACGCACCGCTCGCGCAGGGCTGCCACGCGCTGATCCGCGACGGCGCGAAGCTCACGGCGGCGCCGCTCGATGTGCTCGAAGAGTACGGGCTGGCCGAACCGGCCGCGTGTGCAACCGGCCGCCCGGCTCCCGCCGGGCATCCCGGCACCAACACCGGCGGCATCCGCACAAGCGACGCTGCCGGCGCAGGGCAGGCGAATCCCGCCGTTCCGGCCGCCACGCCGGCCCGAATCGACGCCCCGCCGCCGGGCGCCGCCTCCGAGCAGGCCGTGTTGGCCGCATTGGGATACGGCCCCGTTACCTACGAATGGCTCGCCGAACGCAGCGGCCTGTCCGACGACGTTCTGCATGGTGCGTTGCTGGCGCTGGAGTTGGCCGGCCACGTCGCCAGCCTCCCTGGCGGCCGCTTCGCGCGGCTTGACGCCACGCCCACCCCGGCCGCGCACGGCGTGCTACATTCCCCGCCATAGGGGCGGCCAAGCCGCCGACGATATCCAAGGAATTCCATGCCCGCGCTGAATCTCGACACCGATGCGGATCGGATCGCCGAGCGCCTCGCCGATCCCGGCACGTTGCTCGTCGCCTGCCTGTGCGCCGAGTGGTGCGGCACGTGCCGCGACTACCGGACGGCCTTCGACCAGCTCGCCGACGCGCATCCGGACGCCTGCTTCGCCTGGATCGACATCGAAACGCATGCCGACCAGCTCGACGATCTCGACGTCGAGAACTTCCCGACGATCCTGATCGAGGATGCCAACACCGCACGCTTCTTCGGCACGGTGCTGCCGCACGCGGCGATCGTCGAGCGGATGCTGTCCGACCTGAGCGCAGTGCCCGGCTCGCCGCACGCACCGAAATTGCGCAACGTCCTGATCGTCGAAGCCTGAATTCGCAGGCCGGCGCGGCGGTTTTGCGCGTGTTTGCGCGCCCCGCCGCGGCGGGCGCTTGCCGCCGTTGCAGCCCCCCTCTATGATGAGCCGCTTTTTACACGCTGAGCCGCCGTCGCTGCGGCGTGTGCTATAAAGCGGTCGTAAAAGGGACCCACAACCGGCGAACCCGGTCTACCAACACACACCTGTCATGTCCAAAGCACTGATCATTGCGGAAAAGCCTTCTGTCGCGAACGACATCGCACGCGCTTTGGGCGGCTTTACCAAGCATGACGAGTATTACGAGAGCGACGATTTCGTCCTTTCGTCCGCTGTCGGCCACCTGCTGGAAATCGCCGCCCCGGAAGAGTACGAGGTCAAGCGCGGGAAATGGAGCTTCGCGCATCTGCCCGTCATCCCCCCGCATTTCGACCTGAACCCGATCGCAAAAAGCGAGTCGCGCCTCAAGGTGCTCACGAAGCTGATGAAGCGCAAGGACGTCGACCGACTGATCAATGCATGTGACGCGGGGCGCGAGGGCGAGCTGATTTTCCGCCTGATCGCGCAGCACGCGAAGGCGAAGCAGCCGGTCCAGCGCCTGTGGCTGCAATCGATGACGCCGCAGGCGATCCGCGACGGTTTCGCGAACCTGCGCAGCGACACCGACATGCAGCCGCTCGCCGACGCCGCACGCTGCCGCTCGGAAGCCGACTGGCTCGTCGGGATCAACGGCACCCGCGCGATGACCGCGTTCAACAGCAAGGGCGGCGGCTTCTTCCTGACGACCGTCGGTCGCGTTCAGACGCCAACGCTGTCGATCGTCGTCGAACGTGAAGAGAAAATCCGCCGCTTCATCCCGCGCGACTACTGGGAAGTGAAGGCCGAATTTGCGTGCGCGGCCGGCTTCTACGAAGGCAAGTGGTACGACCCGAAATTCAAGCGCGACGAATTCGATCCGGAGAAACGTGACTCCCGCCTGTGGAGCCTGCCGGCCGCCGAAACGATCGTCGCCGCCTGCCGCGACCAGATCGGCATGGTGTCCGAGGAATCGAAGCCGTCGACGCAACTGTCGCCGCTGCTGTTCGACCTGACGAGCCTGCAGCGCGAGGCGAACGGCCGCTTCGGCTTCTCCGCGAAGAACACGCTCGGTCTCGCGCAGGCGCTGTATGAAAAGCACAAGGTGCTGACCTACCCGCGTACCGACGCGCGCGCGCTGCCGGAAGACTACCTGTCGACGGTCGAGTCCACGCTCGAGATGCTCAAGGAGAGCAACAACTACCTGCCGCATGCGAAGCAGGTGCTCGACAAGGGCTGGGTGAAGCCGAACAAGCGGATCTTCGACAACTCGAAGATCAGCGACCACTTTGCAATCATCCCGACGCTGCAGGCGCCGAAGGCGCTGTCCGAGCCAGAGCAGAAGCTGTACGACCTGGTCGTGAAGCGCTTCCTCGCGGTGTTCTTCCCGGCCGCCGAATTCCGCGTCACGACGCGGATCACCGAAGTCGCCGGCCATCACTTCAAGACCGAAGGCAAGGTGCTCGTCGAGCCGGGCTGGCTGCAGGTGTACGGCCGCGACGCCGAAGGCGCTGACGCGAATCTCGTGCCGGTGCAGAAGGACGAGAAGGTGAAGACGGACGAGATCGCTGCGGTCGCACTCGTGACGAAACCGCCCGCCCGCTACTCGGAAGCGACGCTGCTGTCCGCGATGGAAGGCGCGGGCAAGCTGGTCGAGGACGACGAGCTGCGCGAAGCGATGGCCGCGAAGGGCCTCGGCACGCCGGCCACGCGCGCGGCGATCATCGAAGGCCTGCTCGGCGAGAAATACCTGCTGCGCGAGGGTCGCGAAATGATCCCGACCGCGAAGGCATTCCAGCTGATGACGCTGTTGCGCGGGCTCGGCGTGAAGGAACTGACCGCGCCGGAGCTCACCGGCGAATGGGAATACAAGTTGTCGCAGATGGAGCGCGGCAACCTCGGGCGTGACGCGTTCATGCAGGAAATCGCCCGCATGACGCAGCAGATCGTCAAGCGCGCGAAGGAATACGATTCCGACACGATCCCCGGCGACTACGCGACGCTCGAGACGCCGTGCCCGAACTGCGGCGGCCAGGTGAAGGAAAACTACCGCCGCTTCGCGTGCACGAAGTGCGAGTTCTCGATCTCGAAGATCCCGGGCAGCCGGCAGTTCGAGATCCCGGAAGTCGAGGAGCTGCTGCAGAAGAAAGAAATCGGGCCGCTGTCCGGGTTCCGCAGCAAGATGGGCCGCCCGTTCTCGGCGATCCTCAAGCTGTCCTTCGACGACGAGACGAAGAACTACAAGCTCGAGTTCGATTTCGGCCAGGACCAGGGCGGCGAGGAAGGCGAAGCGCCCGACTTCTCCGCGCAGGAGCCGGTCGGCGCGTGCCCGAAGTGCAAGGGCCGCGTATTCGAGCACGGGATGAGCTACGTCTGCGAACACTCGGTGGCGAACCCGAAGACCTGCGACTTCCGCTCGGGCAAGGTGATCCTGCAGCAGGAGATCACGCGCGAGCAGATGGGCAAGCTGCTGGCCGACGGCCGCACGGATCTGCTGCCGAACTTCAAGTCGTCGCGCACCGGCCGCAACTTCAAGGCATTCCTCGTGAAGCAGCCGGACGGCAAGATCGGTTTCGAGTTCGAAAAGAAGGAGCCGAAGGCCGCCGCCGCGAAGAAGACGGCAAAATCGGCGACGAAGGATGCCGAAACCGTGACGGAAGGTGCAGAAGAGAAACCCGCGCCGGCCCGCAAGACCGCCGCGAAGACTGCAGCCACCAAGACGGCCGCCCGCAAGACGACGGCGCGCAAGACGGGTTCGTAACGACCTGGCCGCCGGGGCCTCCCCGGCGCGTCAGGCTTCGCATCAGACCTCATCACGCAGCCAATAAAAAACGCGGATCGATCGCTCGATCCGCGTTTTTTCTTTGTGCCGGCGGCAACCGCCACCCGGCCGTCGCGCCGTTACAGCGGCGACGGCACTGCGACGCGCGTGCGCGGCGAACGCGGCAGGCGCGGCGACAAGTTCGGGTCGGCCGCTTCCGGCTGCTCGGCGCGGGTTTCGACGCCGATCGGCGCGAGCACCGAACTCTGCGCGGCCCACTGCTCGCCCATCATCGCGTCGGTCGAATGGCTGAAATGCTCGACGAGGTGGTCGATGAACGTGCGCACCTTCGCCGGCAGATGGCGCCGGCTCGGATACGCGATGTTGATCTCGACCTGCGGCAGCCGGAAATCCGGCAGCAACCGCACGAGCGCGCCGCGCGCGATGTCGCTGCCGATCAGGTAGCTCGGCAGGATCGCGACGCCCATCCCGAGCAGCGCGAACTGGCGCAGCATCGCGGTGTTGTTCGCGACGATCACGTTGGTCGGGCGCACGCGCACTTCGCCGTCCGGCCCCGTGAACACGCGCTCGTCGCCCCAGTATTCGGTCGGCAGGCTCAGGCTCGGGTGCTCGGCGAGCTGCTCCGGATGCGTCGGCACGCCGTGCTTCTCCAGATAGCTCGGCGTCGCGCACACGGTCATGCAACCGGTGGTCAGGCGCCGCGTGACGATGCTCGCGCTGCGCATCTGGCGCGTGACGACGATGCCGACGTCGAAGCCTTCCTCGACGAGATCGACCTGCCGGTCGACCAGCGTGAGATCCGGCACCACTTTAGGGAAATTCTCCGTGTACGACTGCAGCACGGGTGCGAGGTTGTGCAGGCCGAACACGACTGGTGCGACGATGCGCAGCGTGCCGACCGGCTCGTGATTGCGTGCGACGACCATCTGCTCGACGTCCTCGAGCTCATCGAGGATCTGGCGGGCACGCTCCAGATAGACCTGACCCGACTCCGTCAGGGAGAGGCTGCGCGTGGTGCGATTCAGCAAGCGCGTGCCAAGCCGGCCTTCCAGGTCGGCGACGTGGCGCGTCGCGACCGCGTTGGAGATATCCATTGCGCTCGCGGCCCGCGCGAAACTGCCGAGATCTGCAACCTTGACGAATACGCGCATCGACTGCAAGTGATCCATAAACGACTCCTGCCGCTAGTACAACTTCAAAAAGATGAAGCAAATGCGTAATTCTCCTACGACAGCGGAAATGATGCAGAGTTGCTCAGCAAGGGGCCGGTTGGCGATAAAAATAGTCAAAAATCCTCGCCCTTCATGGATAGATGATCCAATTATTCTGATTGAAGCAACAATTGGGTGAACCTCGTCGAGTAAGTAGCCGAATCAGGAAAGACGTGTTTGATGCGACACAACAGCGCACCCTAGCGCCCCGCACGCGAGCGGCGCCGGATCAGGCTCCCGCCAATTGCGGCGGAGCGTAACAACCTGTTAAAAAGACACCAAGAAGGCGGCCGGCGTAGCATCATGTCGGCCCCGGCCGGGCGGGACGGGTGCGCGACGTGCGCCGCCGCCACTGCCGCTTTCAACGCGCGACACCCGTTCACCATGAAAATTGCCATCCTCGACGACTACCAGGACGCCGTCCGCAAGCTGAACTGCTTCGAGATGCTTGCCGGCCACGACGTGAAGGTCTTCAACAATACGGTGCGCGGCCTGGGACAGCTCGCAAGCCGCCTGGCGGAAGTCGAGGCGCTCGTGCTGATTCGTGAACGGACCCCGATTTCTTCGCAACTGCTCGCCAAGCTGCCGAACCTGCGCATGATCAGCCAGACCGGCCGCGTGTCGAGCCACATCGATCTGGAAGCCTGTACCGACCGCGGCATCGCTGTGCTCGAAGGCACGGGTTCGCCGGTCGCGCCCGCCGAGCTGACGTGGGCGCTCGTGATGGCGGCCCAGCGCCGCATCCCGCAGTACGTCGCGAACCTGAAGCAGGGCGCCTGGCAGCAGTCGGGCCTGAAGACGTCGGCCATGCCGCCGAACTTCGGTCTCGGCCAGGTGCTGCGCGGCCAGACGCTCGGCATCTGGGGCTACGGCAAGATCGGCCGGCTCGTCGCCGGCTACGGCAAGGCCTTCGGGATGAACGTGCTGATCTGGGGCCGCGAGCATTCGCTCGAAGCCGCGCGCGCCGACGGCTACACGGCGGCCGAGAGCCGCGAAGCGCTGTTCGAGCAAAGCGACGTGCTGTCGCTGCACCTGCGCATGCACGACGACACGCGCGGGATCGTGAAGCAGGAAGACCTGATGCGGATGAAGCCGACGTCGCTGCTCGTCAACACGAGCCGCGCCGAGCTGCTCGAGGAAAACGCGCTCGTCAACGCGCTGTCGCACAACCGTCCGGGGATGGTCGCGATCGACGTGTTCGAGAGCGAGCCGATCCTGCAGGGCTACAGCCTGCTGCGCATGGAAAACGTGATCTGCACGCCGCACATCGGCTACGTCGAACGCGAAAGCTACGAGCTTTACTTCAGCGCGGCGTTCCGCAACATCCTCGCATTCGACGACGGCGACATGTCGAGCGTCGCCAACCCCGAAGCGCTGACGCCGATCCGCAAGCGCTGATCGCACGGGCTGCGCGCACCGCGCTGCCCTGCCCCTTCCTGCCCGATCGTCAGGCGGCCACGCGGCCGCCCGTCATCGCGCCGACGCGCGTGAGGAAATGCTCGCCGTCGCGCCGCCCGAGATCGTACGCATGCCGCATCTGCGACGGGCTCGTGTAATCCCAGCTCGAAATCGGCACCTTGCTCGACGGCTGCACATACAGCCGCCGCTGGTCGCCGTGCGCGACCGTGAACATCTGCGGACGCGGATACAGCCGCGTGACGAGCACCAGCACGTCGCCCGGCGACGGGTCGAGCGCGTCGACCGGCACGTTGTCGACCATTCCACCGTCGAGCACGGGCCGGCCGCCGCGGCGCAAGACCGGCGTGAACGGCGGCGTACAGGACGACTGCAGGATCAGGTCGGCGAGCTCGTCGACTCGCGTACACGCCTGCGCACGCACGAATTCGGGCCGAAAGCCGAGCGTGCGCCCGAGCGTCGGGTGCAGCGTCTTGCGCACGTATTTCTCGATGTTGTACGCGACGAGACCGGCGGCGACCGCGCTGCGCGCGCCGAGCCAGCGCGGCACGTGCGACACGCCGATGCGGATCTCCGGCGCGTCGGCCAGCTTCGCAAACGGCTCGCCGTAGATGTCGAGCAATGCCTGGCGATAGATCCGGTAATGCGGAAACACGGGCTCGCGCCCGAACAGGTTGCCCCAGTACGCATTCTTCCGGTTGTGGCGCAGCGCCTCTTCGTAATAGCGCATCACCCACGCGGCGTCGCGCGTATACAGCATGCACGCGGTCGCCGCGCCAGCCGAGATGCCGGTGATCACGCGCGGGCGCAGGTCGAGCGCCGGCCGCGCAACGTCCCAGAAGCCGGCCTGCCACCAGCAGCGATTGCCGCCGCCCGCAAAAACGATCTGCTCGAACATTGCGCCGCTCAGCTGACGAGCGCGTAGGTCGACGTCGCGTGGACGGCCATCTTGCCGTCCTCGTCGAACAGCTCGACTTCGCCGAACACGAGGTTGCGGCCCATTCGCAGCACGCGCGCGGTGACGAGCACGTCGCCCTTGCGCACGGGACGCATGAAGTTGGTGTTCAGCGATACCGTCGTCATCGGCCGGAACTCGCCGAGCGCGGACGAGATCGCGACCACCATCGCGGTGTCGGCGGCCGCCGTGAACACCTGGCCGCAGATGATGCCGCCCGAATGGCGGAATTCGCCGGAAAACGGCAGGCGCAGCGTGACGCTGTCGTCGCCGATCGACACGGGGACCAGACCCAGCGAGCGGACCCACGGGGCCAGCAGGCGATCCAGCAATTCGCGGACTGCGTTTTCGTCCATCTTCGAATGTCCAGAAAGCGTTGCGCGACCGCCGCGCAGCACATGTGGCGTCATCATACCGGGAGCGCGCCAACTGCGATCGCTCGTTACCGTGCCGACAGCCGCCGTTGGCGTGACGAAATATTTTCAGGATATTTGCAGAAAGGTCTTGCCATGCCCTGAAAACCCCGGCATAATCTTTCTTCTGTTGGGGGCGTTAGCTCAGTTGGTAGAGCAGCGGACTCTTAATCCGTAGGTCGAGTGTTCGAGTCACTCACGCCCCACCAGGAATTTCAAAGGCCGGTTAGCGCAAGCTAACCGGCCTTTTCCTTTTCCGCCGCCGAATTCACGGCGCGCGCGCCATTCACGGTACGCAACCGCACGCCTCTTGCGCATCGTTTCCGCTAGAATCGTCCGACAAATATCACACGACCGGCGCAGGCACTGTCGTTTGCCGGCCGGCACTGAGAGAACATGGGACGTCAGACATGGAAGCATGTGAACGAGACGCGACCATTCAGAGGGCATGGTTGCGCCGATATCGGTTGGTCCGCCGGGACGAGCCGCTCACCCGGTCACACCCGAATCCGTCGCGCGATGCACGAACCGGATCGGGTCATGCCCGGTAAGGACGCACTCGTCGCGCTGGCGCTCGGCGTCGTGTTGCTCGTGCTGGCAGGCGTGCTCGCCGTCACGACCGGCCGTGCGACCGGCCACCTGGTCCGCGTGCCGGGCACCGTCGTGCGCATCGTGCAGGACAGCGACGCGATGCGTGCATACCGGCCGATCGTCGCGTACCTGTCGAACGAAGGCCTGCGCCGCGAAATTGCCGGCAATACCGCATCGACCGTCCCCGCATACGACATCGGTGAGAACGTCGACGTGCTGCTCGACCCCGACCACCCTGACCGCCCCGCCCTGATCGACGATTTCGCGCAACGCTGGTTTCCGGTGGTCGTGTCGGCGCTGCTCGCGCTCGCGTCGTTCGCGATCGGCGGCCTGCTGATCGCCGGCGAACGGCGCCGCCGGCAAGCCGAGCCGCCGCCGACCCGCGCCGAACGCAAGGAAACGCGGCGCCGCTGGGATATCGCGATCGTGCTGATTCCGATCGCGATCGGCACGGGCTTTCTCGCCGGCGCCGGCGCGACCGGCCTGCGTCAGTGGCAGATCGTCCATCACTATGCGCGCTCGACCGGCCATGTCGTCGAGATCGCGAAAAACGGGCGGTCGGCGCGATTGCGCACGTCGCTGTATTCGGCGATCGTCGCGTTCACGACCGACAGCGGGCGGCCGATCACGTTCGCGCAGGGTTCGGCGTCGTCGCATCCAGGCCTGCGCGAAGGCGACGCGGTCGACGTGCTGTACGACCCCGTCACGCCCGAACGCGCGATCGTCGACCGCTTCTGGGATCGTTGGGGCCTCACGGCGATCCTGTTCGCGATCGGCGCACCGTTCCTTGCCGCCGGGCTGTTCATCGCCGCGACGCTGTGGCCCGAACATCGGCCGCACGAAGCCGCCCCATGACACGCGCGTGGCGCGGCCCCCATCACGCCGCGCACTTCACCGCTCCCTGAACGCCTCGACCTTCGCGCGGTTCCCGCACGTGCGCATGTCGCACCAGCGGCGCCCGACGCCGCGGCCGCGATCGACGAAGAACCACGTACACCGGCCGCACTGCCGCACGCGCGCGAAATCGTCGCTGCGCAGCAACTGCTCGAAGCCGAGCGCGGCCGCATCGATCCAGCGTGACGCGGTGCGCGCGTCGGGCCGCCACGCGAAGCGGCCGTCGACCGCGTCGAACGCGCTGCGCCCGATCGCTTCTCGGATCGCCACCGCGAGCCGGTCCGCCGCGCGCGCACCGGCGCTGCCGCCGCCTTCCGCCGTCAGGTGCGCGACCGCGGCATACGCATCGTCGCGAAAGCGGCGCAGCGCAACCAGTTCGTCAGGCCCGTCCTGCTGCGGATGTCGCAGCAGCCGCGCCAGATCGGCCGGCGCCAGCAACGCTGATTGCTCCGCCCACGCACGCACGGCCGGCCAGTCGACGAGCTTTTCGTCGTCGCGCGTCTTGCCCGTGTCGGCCACCGTATTGAGGAAGTCGAGCGCAGGATGGCCACCGACGAAATCGGCCGCACCCCATGCGTGCACGTGTCGTGCAGGCTCGGATCGAGTAACCATTTATTTTCACCTATCGGTTTCACATCCGGACAATCCGGCGTAACCTGTTAACAACCAAAACAGGTTAGCACGGAGAAGCCGATGCTCGAACTCGCGAATCGCTTCAATTTCGAAGGCCACCGGATTGCATGGGGCACGCTCGGGGAAGGCCCACCGCTCGTGCTTGTGCACGGCACGCCGTTTTCATCGCAGGTGTGGCGCCGGATCGCGCCGTGGCTCGCACGGCGTCATCGCGTGTATTTCTACGACCTGCTCGGCTACGGCCAGTCCGACATGCCGGACGCGGACGTGTCGCTCGGCCGCCAGAACGCGCTGTTCGGCGCAATGCTGAATGAATGGGGAATTTCGCGGCCACGCGTGCTTGCACACGACTACGGCGGCGCCACCGTGCTGCGCGCGCACTTTCTCGACGGCATTGCGTATGCGGATCTCACGCTCGTGAATCCGGTCGCGATCGCGCCGCAAGGGTCGCCGTTCGTACGCCATGTCGCGCAGCACGAAGCCGCGTTCACCGGGCTGCCGGCGTATGCGCATCACGCGCTCCTGTCGGCCTATCTGGGCAATGCAGTGGCGCGGCCGCTGAGCGACGACGCGCTGTCGATCTATCGTGCGCCGTGGCTCACGTCGGCCGGCCAGGCCGCGTTCTATCGCCAGATCGCGCAGATGCGCCAGCGCTACATCGAGGAAGCCGAGGCACGTTACGCGCCGCCGGACTTCCCGGTGCGCATCGTGTGGGGCGAGGACGACGCGTGGATTCCGCTCGAACAGGGGCAGGCGCTTGCCGATCGCATCGCGAACGGCAAGCTGATCAGGGTGCCGCGAGCGGGGCACCTGGTCCAGGAAGATGCGCCGGAGGCGATCGTCGTCGCGGTACTCGATGGACACGTGCCGGGCTGACCACCGTCGGCATGCCGTCCCGCATCAGAACACCGGTACGCCCTGCGCGAGTGTCGCGACGAACTTCGCGGTGCGCGGGTCGCGTGGGCGGCCGAACAGCTCGCGCGATGCGCCGGCTTCGACGATGCGGCCGTCGGCGAGGAACACCGCGTCGTGCGCGATCGACGCGGCCAGGCGCAAGTCGTGCGTGGCCATCAGCATCGTCGTGCCTTCGCGTGCGAGCTGGCGCAGCACCTCGACCACTTCGACGGACAACTCCGGATCGAGCGCGGACGTCGGCTCGTCGCACAACAGCACCTGCGGAGACGGCGCGAGCGCCCGTGCGATCGCCACGCGCTGCTGCTGCCCGCCCGACAGCGTGGCCGGCCACGCGTCGGCCTTGTCCGCGATGCCAACCTTGTCGAGCAACGCAAGCGCCCGCTGGCGCGCCTGTTCGCGCGGCCAGCGCTGCACGGTCACGAGCCCTTCCATCACGTTCTGCACGACGCTCAGGTGCGGAAACAACTGGAAGTTCTGAAACACCATGCCGGTCTGCCTGCGCACCGCGAACACCGCGTCACGGGACGGCCGGTGCCCTGGCGCGAATTCGATGCGCGCATCGCCGACCGTGAGCGCGCCGGCCTCCGGCACTTCGAGCAGGTTCACGCAGCGCAGCAGCGTGCTCTTGCCGCTGCCGGACGGCCCGATCAGCGCGGTCACGCTGCCCGGCTGCAACGCGAGGTCGATTCCGCTCAGCACGCGATGCGCGCCGAACGACTTGTCGATATGGTCGAGACGAATCACCGCAACTCCGCCTGGAACAGCGCGTGCCGGCCGAAGCGGGCTTCGAGGCGACGTTGCAGCGTGGACAGCACCGAACTGAACAGCAGATAGATCACCGCGGCCTCGGTATAGAGAATCAGCGGCTCGTAAGTCACGGCCGCGATCCGCTGCGCGGCCTGGAAAATCTCGGGCACGGTCAGCACGGCCGCGAGCGACGTGTCCTTCACGAGCGAAATGAACGAGTTCGACAGCGCAGGCAGCGCGACACGCGCGGCCTGCGGCAGGATCGCGCGGCGCAACGCCTGCGCGCGCGTCATCGCCATCGAGTAGGCGGCCTCCCACTGTCCCTTCGGCATCGATTCGATCACGCCGCGAATCACCTCGGCGTTGTACGCGCCCACGTTCAGCGAGAAGCCGATCACGGCGGCCGTCAGCGGGTCGAGCACGATGCCGACGTTCGGCAATCCGTAGAAGATCACGAACAGCTGCACGAGCAATGGCGAGCCGCGGAACAGCCAGATGTAGAAGCGCACGAAGGCTTGCGCCCAGCGCGGCCCGAACAGCCGCGCGAGCGCCGCGCCGAACGCGAGCAGCAGGCCGATCGCGAACGACGCGAGCGTGAGCGGAACCGTGAACACGAGCCCTGCGTAAAGCAGCGGCCGCAACGATTCCGCCATCAGGTGCAGCCAGGCCGGCATCGTTCAGCCTCGCGTCAGGGCTGCGACACGTCGCGGCCAAAGTACTTCTGCGAGATCTTCGCGTAGGTACCGTCCGCCTTGATGTCCGCGAGCGCCTTGTCGATCGCGGCCACCAGCGCGGGGCTGCCCTTGCGCAGCAGCACGCCGGACGCATCGCCGGCACCGGTCCTGTCGGTCGCCGCGATCTTCAGTTTCGCGTCGGGCTTGTGCTTGCGGAAATCGAGGTACGACAGCGAATCGTTGATCGTCGCGTCGACACGCCCCGAGCTCAGCAGGTCGATCGATTCGTTGAAGCCCTGCACCGGAACCACGTCGGCGCCATGCGCGGCCGCGAGCTTGCCGAAATTGCTCGTCAGCGTGTTCGCGGATTTCTTGCCCTTCAGGTCGTCGAACGAGCGAATCGTCGTGTTGTCCGCGCGCACGATCAGCACCGCGTGCGACGTGATGTACGGCGACGAGAAATCGTATTTCGCCTTGCGCGCATCGGTGATCGACACTTCATTGACGACCGCATCGTAGCGGTTCACGTCGAGGCCCGCGATCAGCCCGTCCCACTTGCCTTCGACGAACTGCGGCTTCACGCCGAGGCGCTGCGCGATCGCCGTGGCGATGTCGACGTCGAATCCCGTCAGCTTGCCCGTCTCGTCGTGGTACGTGAACGGCGCGTAGGTGCCTTCGGTGCCGACCCGGAATACGCCGGCCGATTTGATCTGCGACAGGTCGTCGGCCGCCAGCGCACTGGTGGCCGCGGTCGCCTGCAGCAGCGCGACGATCAGGATGGAACGGAGGAATTTCATGGTGCGGACCCCGAATGATTGGAGAGAATCATCCCGTCGGCACGCATGCGCCGCTCGAGAGGTCCGCGAATTCTACCGACGCGTTGGAGCACGGCAAAAACGCAAATCGGCTAACGATATGAGCCGATCGAATAACGCCCGCACCGGCTGCAAAACCGGTGCGGGCGCCTTACACGCTACTTACCACGGCAGCGAATACGTCTTCGTA
>NZ_CAJPHP010000020.1:0-141567 GCF_905339975.1 Burkholderia sp. BCC1999
TCCGCCATAGCGCGCCGCCACGAGCGGCGCGTTTTTGTGGGCCGCCACAAACGAAACGGGGCGCTGCTTGAAGCAGCGCCCCGTTTTGCATTCCCGGCACGACTGTCAGGCGAAGCTCGAAGCACCCCGCCCGCTTGCGTCAGGTCGCGCTGCCGGCAATCTTCGGCGTCGACGTCTCGACGTCGCCGCACTGCGCGCGATGGCGCAGTGCATGGTCGATCAGCACCAGTGCAAGCATCGACTCCGCGATCGGCGTCGCACGAATGCCGACGCAAGGATCGTGGCGGCCGAACGTCTCGACGGTCGCTTCGTCGCCTGCCTTCGTGATCGAACGGCGCGGCGTGCGGATACTCGACGTCGGCTTGATCGCGATCGACACGGTGATGTCCTGCCCCGTCGAAATCCCGCCAAGCACGCCGCCCGCATGGTTGCCGACGAAACCGCCCGGCGTCAACTCGTCGCCGTGCACCGAGCCGCGCTGGGCGACGCTGTCGAAGCCCGCGCCGATCTCGACGCCCTTCACCGCGTTGATGCTCATCATCGCCTTCGCGATATCGGCATCGAGACGGTCGAACACGGGTTCGCCCCAGCCGACCGGCACGCCCGATGCGACGACGTCGATGCGCGCGCCGATCGAATCGCCATCCTTGCGCAGCGCATCCATGTACGCCTCGAGTTCCGGCACGACCGCCGCATTCGGCGAGAAGAACGGGTTCTCGCGCACGTGCGACCAATCGACGAACGGCACGTCGATCTCACCGAGGCCGCTCATGTAGCCGCGCACCTCGACGCCGAAGCGCTCGCGCAGCCACTTCTTCGCAACCGCACCTGCGCCGACGATCGGCGCGGTCAGGCGCGCGGACGAGCGACCGCCGCCGCGGTAGTCGCGGATGCCGTATTTCTGCCAGTACGTGTAATCGGCATGGCCGGGACGGAAGGTCTCGACGATGTTGCCGTAGTCCTTGCTGCGCTGGTCGGTGTTGCGGATCAGCAGCGCGATCGGCGTGCCGGTCGTCACGCCTTCGAACACGCCCGACAGGATCTCGACCTCGTCAGCCTCCTGTCGTTGCGTCACGTGCCGCGACGTGCCGGGCTTGCGGCGATCGAGCTCGACCTGGATGTCGGCTTCGGTCAGCCCCATCCCCGGCGGGCAGCCGTCGATCACGCAACCGATCGCGGGACCGTGCGATTCGCCGAAGGTCGTGACAGTGAAAAGCGTGCCGAGGGTATTGCCGGACATGATGGAACCGCCCAAAGAGAAATGGGCAAACCGATGCGCTGCCCGTGCCGCAGGCAGATCGATCGTTTGCCGGTCGAGAAAAAGAGGTAAACCGCTATTATGCCAGCCGTCCCGGGCCCGCGGGCCGCATGAAACGCCGGCCGGCCGCACGGCACATGCCGGTGCGGCCCGATTGTCTCAGCCGAATGCCCGTTCCGGCCCGGCAGCAGCCGAATGCCGGTGCGGTGCGCCGGCACCCGCCTACTTCCGCGCGCCGCGCAGCTCGGTCACCGCCGCCTGCAGCGACTCGGGCGTCGCGACCGACGCCGGGATCGGCTCGCCGACGGCCAGCGTCAGCCGACTCATCATGCCGCGCTTGATGGGACGCGGCATCCGCGCATCGGAATGCCGCGAGAAATAGCTGCCCCACAGCCCGCGCAGCGCCATCGGGATCACCGGTGCCGGCGTGCGACCCAGGATCTCGGTGATGCCGTGGTGGAACGTGTTGATGTCGCCCGTCTTCGTCAGCTTGCCCTCGGGGAAGATGCACACGAGCTCGCCGTCCTTCAGCGCGGCCTCGCACAGGTCGTACGCCCGCGCGAGCATCGCGGGATCCTCGTGACGCGGCGCGATCGGGATCGCCTTCGCATGCCGGAACACCCAGCTCGCAAAGCGCGTCTTGAAGATCCGGTGATCCATCACGAAACGGATCGGGCGCGGGCTCGCGGCGGCCAGCACGAGCGCATCGACGTAGCTGACGTGGTTGCACACGAGCACGGCCGCCCCTTCCGCCGGGATCCGCTCCGCATGCACGAGGCGGATCCGGTAGAAGGTATGCACGAGCACCCACGCGACGAAGCGCAGCAGGAACTCGGGCACGAGCAGGTAGATATACGTCGCGACGATCACGTTCAAGAGCGCGGTGACGAGGAACAGCCCCGGGATGTCGACGCCGGCCTTGGTCAGCCCCATCGCCATCACGGCCGACAGGATCATGAACAGCGCGTTCAGGATGTTGTTCGCGGCGATGATCCGCGCGCGGTGCGTCGGCGCGCTGCGGCTCTGGATCAGCGCATACAGCGGCACGCTGTAGAAGCCGCCGAACATCGCGAGCAGGAACAGGTCGGCCAGGATGCGCCAGTGGCGCGCGCCGGCCAGGAATTCGCCGACCGACAGCAGATGGCCGGGCGACGGCAGCGCGTGGCTCGCGAAATACAGCTCGATCGCGAACACGCTGATGCCGATCGAGCCGAGCGGCACGAGGCCGATCTCGACGCGCCGCTGCGATAGCCGCTCGCACAGCAGCGAGCCGAGGCCGATGCCGACCGAGAACGTCGCGAGCAGGATCGTGACGACGTCGGGGCTCGCGGACAGCACGTCCTTCGCGAAATTGAAGAACGACGTGAGGAACGTCGCGCCGACGAACCACAGCCACGAGATGCCGAGCAGGCTGAGGAACACGGTGCGGTTCTGGCGCGCGAGCCCGAGATTGCGCCACGTTTCGCTGAACGGGTTCCAGTTGATCACGAGATCGGGCTGCGGCGCCGGCGTCGACGGCACACGCTGTGCAACGAGCCGCCCCGCGAGCGCGATCACGACGACGCTTACCGCGAGCACGCGCTCGCCGGCGCCTTCGATGCCCGCGGCCGCGCCGCCGATGATCGTGCCGATCAGGATCGCGATGAACGTACCCATTTCGACGAGACCATTGCCGCCGACCAGCTCATGCTCGCCCAAATGCTGCGGCAAGTACGAATATTTGACGGGCCCGAACAGCGTCGAGTGCATCCCCATCATGAACGTGCACAGATACAGCAGCGTCGCGCTATGCGTGACGAAGCCGGCCGCGCCGACGAGCATCAGCGCGATCTCGAAGGTCTTCACGAAGCGCGTGAGGGTCGCCTTGTCGTATTTGTCGGCGATCTGGCCGGACGTCGCCGAAAACAGCACGAACGGCAGAATGAAGATCGCGGAAATCAGGAACGCGGCCGTCTTGGCGTCGACGCCGGAGAACCGCGCGGTGTGATAGGTGACGAGCGACGTGAAGCCGATCTTGAAGACGTTGTCGTTCAGCGCACCGAGGAACTGGGTCGTGAAGAACGGGGCGAAGCGGCGCTCGCGCAGCAGGTCGAACTGCGATGCGTGGGCGCGCCGTTCGTCGCGCCGCTCCGAAGTGGCTTGCGTGTGATCGCTCATGCGGAATACGCGCGCGTCGTCTCGGCGAAGCTGCGCGGGCCTCGTGTTGTCGTTGAAAAAACGGCGGCGCAGGACAAGCCTGCGCCGCCGCATGCCGGATGGCGGCGCCCATGCATCAAGGTGCCGGGCGCGGCGCGGTTCACGGCTTGTGCGCTTCGGCTTCCGATTCCGGCCAGTCGCGGATGTACGCCTTCAGCATCCGGTTCTCGAAGCTCTGCGCCTCGACGACCGTCTTCGCGACGTCGTAGAACGAAATGACGCCCATCAGCACCTTCTTGTCGAGCACCGGCATGTAGCGCGCGTGACGCTCGAGCATCATCCGGCGCACTTCGTTGACGTCGGTTTCCGGCGTACACGTGAGCGGCTCGTCCATCACCTTGCGCACCTGGACGTCGCCGATCGCACCGCCGTTCACGTGCAGGCGCAGGATGATCTCGCGGAACGTCAGCATCCCGACCAGATCGCCGTACTCCATCACGACGAGCGAACCGATATCGTGTTCGGCCATCGTGTCGACCGCTTCGCGCAGCGGTTTATCGGGCGTCACCGTAAACAGCGTGTTGCCCTTCACTTTCAGAATATCGCTGACGCGCATCGTAGTCCCCTCATGCTTGAATGCAAAATCTCTTTCGATCCTATCGGAAAGCCTGTCAAAAGGAAAGCGCGGCCCGGCGCGGCGGCCCGCCCCCGCTTGCGGACACGGACCAGCCGCCGCACAATGGCCCCATCGACAGCGGCCCGAGGAGACGGCCATGGCGCATACGCATTCGGAGCAATTCGCGAGCTTCGCGGATTTCTACCCGTATTACCTGAACGAACACCAGAACCTGACATCGCGGCGGCTGCACTTCATCGGCTCGCTCGGCGTGATCGGCTGCGTCGCGATGGCGATCGCGACCGGCAACTGGCTGTGGCTGCCGGCGGCGATCGTCTGCGGCTACGGGTTCGCGTGGGTCGGACACTTCTTCTTCGAGAAGAACCGCCCGGCCACGTTCCGGCACCCGATCTACAGCCTGATGGGCGACTGGGTGATGTTCAAGGACATCTGCACCGGCAAGATTCCGCTGTAACCGCCGGGCTCCGCCTTCACGCAGGCCGCGGCGGCCGCGCGTGCGGGTCGGGCACGCCGTCGGGCTCCTGCCCGGGGTTGCCTGCCGTCTGTGCGCCTGCGAGCCGGTGCGCGGCGATCAGCGAGGCTAGCGTCACGTCGAACCGCTCGCTCGACAGCACCGCGAGCAGCGCCGCGCCTTCGACGTGGCTGCCACGGCGCTGCAGCTGGTAGGTCAGCTCCGTGCGGTCGATCACCAGCACGTCGAACAGTTGCGCGAGCGTCAACTGCTCCGGGTTCGCGAGCAGGATGTAGCGCGGCGTGGTTTCACCGCCGCCGTCGAGCCGCGCAATCCATTCCTGCTCCTCCATCGTCGTCAGCAACCGCTGCGCGGTTTCCATGTCGCAGCGCAACATGGTCGCAAGCCGCATCGCCGTATGGCCGCGCTTGCCGGCCGCGCGCGCTTCGGCCAGCCGCGCGAGCAGCTCGAGCGCGTCGAGCAGGTCGCTGCCCGGATAGTGGATGCGGTGGAACTGGCCGACGCGGATCGCGGGCAGCGCGGACGCCACCATCGCGCCGAGCAGCGCGATGAACCAGCTCAGATACACCCACAGCAGGAACACCGGCAGCGCCGCGAACGCGCCATAAACGGCCGTATAGGTCGGAATGCGCCGCACGTAGTAGCCGAAGCCGCGCTTCGCGAGCTCGAACGCGACGGCCGCGAACAACCCGCCGATCACCGCGTCGCGCCACGCGACCGCGCAGTTCGGCAGGTACACGTACAGCAGCGTGAACGCGAGCACCGTCAGCGGCAGCGACGCGAGCGCGAGCAGCCACTCGACGATCGACGTGGACGGCCCGGCGCCGGTGAACGCAAGCGACTGCGTAAACAGGTAGGACGAGATCGACAGGCTCACGCCGAACAGCAAGGGCCCAAGCGTGATCAACGCCCAGTACGCGAGCACGCGCTGCGCGAACGGCCGCGGCTTGCGCACGCGCCAGATCAGGTTGAACGCCGATTCGATCGTCATCATCGTCATCACCGACGTGACGACCAGCACGATCAGGCCTGCCGTCGTCAGCCCCTTCGCCTTCGACGCAAACTGGTTCAGGTACTTGAAGATCTGGATGTTGAACTGCGCGGGCATCAGGTGATCCGCGAGGAACCCCTGCAGCGATATCTGGAACGACGCGAACATCGGGAACGCGGTGAACAGCGCGAACGCGACCGTCACGAGCGGCACGAGCGCCAGCATCGTCGTGAAGGTCAGGCTGCCCGCCACTTGCGGGATGCGATCCTCGGCACTGCGCCGGGCCGCGAACTGCGCGAGGCGCTTGAGGGTGTCGAGATCGACGCTCAACTTCGGCAAACGACTTCTCCTTCTTGATGCCGCGCGCCTCACGGCGCGCCGCCGCCGCGCTGCGCGACGGCTTCAGCCCCTATAATAGCCGCTCGATTCCAGCAGGGGCCGACTGCACCGGGCACGCGCGCGGCCGCACGCGGCTCCGTAGCCCATGAAAGACATTCTCGTCCTCTATTACAGCCGTCACGGCGCCACGCGCGATCTCGCGCTCGCAATCGCGAACGGCATCGACAGCGTGCCGGGCATGCAGGCGCGCATCCGCACCGTGCCGCCCGTGTCGACCGTCTGCGAAACCACTGCCCCCGACATCCCCGCCGACGGCCCGCCGTACGCGGAGCTGCGCGATCTCGAGGAATGCGCGGGCCTCGCGCTCGGCTCGCCGACGCGCTTCGGCAACATGGCCGCATCGCTCAAGTATTTCCTCGACGGCACGACGCCGCAATGGCTGTCGGGCGCGCTGACCGGCAAGCCGGCCAGCGTGTTCACGTCGACCGGCAGCCTGCACGGCGGCCAGGAATCGACGTTGCTGTCGATGATGCTGCCGCTTCTGCATCACGGGATGATGATCGTCGGGATCCCGTACACCGAATCGGCACTCAGCACGACGCGCACCGGCGGCACGCCGTACGGCGCGTCGCACGTCGCGCAGCACGATCGTACGGCGCCCGGCGGGCTGTCCGCGGATGAGAGGGCGCTCGCGGCCGCGCTCGGCGTGCGGCTTGCGCGCGCGGCAGCGGCGCTGTCGGCCGCCCAGGCCGCCCAGGCCGCCGAGGCCGCATGAACGCCCCCGCCCGCCCCGCCGTCGCGGCCCGGCCGCGTTATGCGCTGGCCGCCGCCGCGTGCCTCGTCGCGCTGATCGCGCTGTCGCTCGCGTGGGAGCTGTGGCTCGCGCCGCTGCGCCCGGGCGGCTCGGCGCTGATGCTGAAGGCCGTGCCGCTCGCGCTCGCGCTGCCCGGCGTCTGGCGGCGTAACATCTATACGATGCAGTGGGCGAGCATGCTGATCCTCGTCTATTTTGCCGAAGGCATCGTGCGCGGCATGTCCGATCGCGGGCTGTCGGCGACGCTCGGCTGGTGCGAGACCGCGCTTGCCGTCGGCTTCTTCGTGGCGGCGCTGGCCTACGTCGCGCCGTACAAGCGCGCGGCGAAAAAGTCGCGCGCCGCGTCCTGACCCTTACGCGACAAGGTGATGATGTCCTCCGAAGCTTTCGTTTCCGCGTGCCGCGACGCGATCGGCGCCGACTACGTGCTGACCGATCCGCACGATACCGAACCGTTCCTGACCGACTGGCGCCGCCGCTACAAGGGCACCGCGTGCGCGGTGCTGAAGCCCGCGAACACGGCCGAAGTCGCCGCGCTCGTGAAGCTGGCCAACACGCACGGCATCGCACTCGTGCCGCAAGGCGGCAACACGGGCCTCGCCGGAGGCGCCACGCCCGACGCGAGCGGCAGCCAGGCCGTGCTGAGCGTCGCGCGCCTGAACCGCGTGCGCGCGCTCGATCCGCACAACAACACGATCACCGTCGAAGCCGGCGTGATTCTCGCCGACGTGCAGGCGCGCGCCCGCGAAGGCGACCGGCTGTTCGCGCTGAGCCTCGCGGCGGAAGGCAGCTGCACGATCGGCGGCAACCTGTCGACCAATGCGGGCGGCACCGCGGTGCTGCGCTACGGCAACGCGCGCGAGCTGTGCCTCGGGCTCGAGGTCGTGACGCCGCAGGGTGAAATCTGGGACGGCCTGCGCGGACTGCGCAAGGACAACACGGGCTACGACCTGCGCGACCTGTTCATCGGCGCGGAAGGCACGCTCGGGATCATCACGGCGGCCGTAATGAAGCTGCATCCGCTGCCGGCCGCGCAGGTCACGGCACTCGCCGCACTCGAATCGCCGCACGCGGCGCTCGATTTCCTGTCGCTCGCGCAGCGCGCCGCCGGGCCGCTCCTGACCGGCTTCGAGCTGATGTCGGATTTCTGCATGCAGCTGGTCGGCAAGCACTACCCGCAACTGCGCTACCCGTTCGCGCAGACGCATGCGCAGACGGTGCTGCTCGAACTGTCCGACAACGAAAGCGAAGCGCATGCGCGCGCGCTGTTCGAGAAACTGATGGAAGAAGCGTTCGAGGCCGGGCTCGTGGTCGACGCCGTGGTTGCGGAGAATCTCGCGCAGTCGCGCGCATTCTGGGATCTGCGCGAGCACATTCCGCTCGCGCAGGCCGACGAGGGGCTCAACATCAAGCACGATATCGCGGTACCGATCTCGTCGGTCGCGCGCTTCATCGACGAGACCGACTCAGCGATCCAGCAGGCCGCGCCGGGCGCGCGGATGGTCACGTTCGGCCACCTCGGCGACGGCAACCTTCACTACAACGTGCAGATGCCCGAGGGCGGCGATGCGAAGGCGTTCCTCGCGGCGTTCCAGGCGCCGATCAACCGGATCGTCTACGACAACGTGCACCGCCATCACGGCACGATCAGCGCGGAGCACGGGATCGGACAGCTGAAGATCGACGACGCGCAGCGCTACAAGTCGCCGGTCGAAACGACGCTGATGCGCACGCTGAAGTCCGCGCTCGACCCGCGCGGCCTGATGAATCCCGGCAAGGTCCTGCGCTGAAGCCGCCCACTCCGGAGCCCCGCCCGTGAAAGTCCGCGTCCTGTCCGACCTGCATCTCGAAAGCAATCAGCCCGACGCGATCGCGCATGCCGACGCGGATCTCGTCGTGCTGGCCGGCGACATCCACAATCACGCGGAAGGCCTGCGCTGGGCCGCCGAAACGTTCGACCCGGCCGTGCCGGTGGTCTACGTGCCGGGCAACCACGAGTACTACGACGGGGAATTCGGCGCGCTGGAGGCGGCCATGCGCGACGCGGCGCACACGCTCGACAACGTGCATTACCTGAACAACGGCGTCTACATCGATCCCGAGCAGCGCTTCCGCGTGCTCGGCACGACGCTCTGGGCCGATTTTTCGCTGTTCGGCCACGACGAAGCCAGCATGGCCGGCGCGATCGACGCCGCGCTGCGCGTGATGCTCGATTTCAAGGGATTGATCCAGGTGACCTGGCCGCACGACGCGGCGCTGCATGCGGCACCGGGTACGCCGGGCGCTGCCGAACGGGATTTCTCGCCGGCCGACGCGATCGCGCTGCACCGGCAAAGTCGCAAGTGGCTCGAAACGCAACTCGCGACGCCGTTCGCGGGCAAGACGATCGTCGTCACCCATCATGCGCCGCACCGGCACTCGCTGGCGGAACGCTATGCGGAAGATCTCGCTTCGGCGGGGTTCGTGACGGACATGGCGGAACTGGTGCGGCCGCCCGTGGATCTGTGGCTCCACGGCCACACCCATACGTCATTCGACTACGTTGCGGACGGCGGCACGCGCGTGGTGTGCAACCCGCGTGGTTACATCCACCGGCGTACCGGCGAACGGGAAAACACCGCATTCGCGTGGGACAAGGTCGTCGAGCTCGGCTGAACACCGGCCCGCCAGGCCGCATTGCGCGACCTTCCCGCCTCCACGCGTGACGGCAGGATCAGCGGCCGGGGCGGCGCGGCTCGCGCACGCGGACCGGAACCGGCTTCATCTGCGCCTTCGCCTTCATCGCGCGCAGCAGGTCGCGCGTCGCCGCGGCGGCAGCGGCCGCGCCCAGCAGGACGCCAAGGCCGATCATCAGGTGCGTATCCATTGCTACTCCGGGGTTGCGTATCTCGTTAATTCTCACAGTATCAAACTGTCTGACACGCGTTCGTAAAAAAATGTTGCGTGAAGGACAAATCTCGTCAGATTGCGGGCAACCGCGCTGTCATGTCGCACGCGTGTACTGCTCGAGCGCGGCTTCGTCGGCCTGGAGCGTGGCCGGCAGTTCGTCGCGCAGGAAATCGACCCAGGTGCGAATTTTCGCATCGAGGTACTGGCGCGACGGATACAGCGCGTAGATGTTCATCACGTGCGACCGGTACTCCGGCATCACGCGCACGATGTGTCCGCTGCGCAACCAGCCGATCGCCGAATAGAGCGGCAACCCGCCGACCCCCATCCCTTCCCGCACGGCCACCGCGAGCGCCTCGGCGACGTTCACGCGGAACGGCGGCGCCGTGATCGGGACGACCTCGTCGCCGTTCGGCCCCGCCAGCGCCCATTCATCGAAATGAAAACCCGGCGCGACCATCCCGAGGCACACGTGCTGAGCGAGATCGGCCGGCCGCTGCGGCACGCCATGCGCCTCGACGTAGCCGGGCGATGCACAGACGACGCTGTAGCTCTCGCCGAGCCGCTGCGACACGAGCCCCGAATCGGGCAGGTCACGGCCGACGACGATCGCGACGTCGTACCCCTCGTCGAGCAGGTCGGGCATCCGCTGCGCGAGCGTCAGCTCGACGTGCACGTCCGGATAGCGCTCGCGGTAGCGCGCGATCGCCGGCACCAGGTAGTGCTGGCCGAGGCTCGTGAAGCAATGGACCTTCAGCTTGCCCGACGGGCGCGCGTGCGCGTCGCCGGCCTCGGCTTCGGCCTGGTCGACGTACGCCAGGATCTGCTCGCAGCGTTGCAGGTAGCGCTCGCCGGCTTCGGTCAGCGCGATCCGGCGCGTCGTGCGGTTCAGGAGACGCGTGCGCAGGTGTGCCTCGAGATCCGAGACCGCGCGCGATGCGTAGGCGGTGGTCGAATTCATCTGCTGGGCGGCCGCGGTAAAGCTTCCCGCGTCGACCACGCGGACGAACACCCGCATGTTTTGTAACGTATCCATCCCATTACCCGTGTGAATCCGGAGGGATTGTTGCACAGGGGCCAACAAATATTATCTCAGGATTCGTAAAAATGACTTGCACCGTTGTCCATTTATTCAGGAATCACTGAAAAATATAATCGCATCCGACTCATCTATATCCGAAAGGGAGAAAATCGTGCAGTCTCCGGCGACAAAAGGGACGCTCGCACTGGCGGTTCTTGCAGTCTCATTAATAATGGCCGGATGCGCGAGCATGGGCGACAACAACAAGCCCCAATCGGCCCGCATCGAGGCGAACGCGCTCGACGCCGGCGCCGCGATCCGCGCGGCCGACCGTGACGCGGGCTGGCCCGCGGCCGACTGGTGGCGTGCCTATCGCGATCCGCAGCTCGACACGTGGATCGCCACCGCCCAGGCCGGCAACCCGACCCTCGCGGCCGCCGAGGCCCGTGTGCGCGAAGCGCAGGCGATGGCGCGCGTGGCCCGCTCGGCCGAATTGCCGCAGATCAACGGCAACCTCTCGCTGATGCGCCAGCACTGGCCGGACAACGTGTACTACGGCCCCGGCCCGCTCGCGAATACCGACACCTGGAACAACACCGGCACGCTCGGCCTGTCGTACCACCTCGACCTGTGGGGCAAGGACAAGAACGCGACCGAACGCGCGCTCGACACCGCGCATGCGACCGCCGCCGACGCGCGTGCGGCGAAGCTCGAACTCGAAGTCAACGTCGTGCGCGCCTATATCGGCATGTCGATGAACTACGCGCTGCTCGACCTCGCGCATGAAACGTTCGAACGCCAGCGTTCGCTCGCCGATCTCGCGCGCAAGCGGCTGCAGGCCGGCCTCGGCACGCAGCTCGAAGTGAGCCAGGCGGAATCGACGCTGCCCGACTACGAGCGCCAGATCGACAGCTACGAAGAAGCGATCCAGCTCGCGCGCCACCAGCTCGCCGCACTGGCCGGCAAGGGCCCGG
The DNA here is from genome assembly GCF_905339975.1 of Burkholderia sp. BCC1999. Lineage (NCBI taxonomy): Bacteria > Pseudomonadati > Pseudomonadota > Betaproteobacteria > Burkholderiales > Burkholderiaceae > Burkholderia > Burkholderia sp. BCC1999. The sequence goes on from NZ_CAJPHP010000020.1 coordinate 11,532, forward strand.
GCGCCGGCGACGCGATCAAGCGGCCGCAGCTGTCGCTCGACGCGCCGGCCGGGTTGCCGTCGGCGATGCCGGCCGACCTGCTCGGCCGCCGCCCCGACGTCGTCGCGGCGCGCTGGACGGTCGACGCGCAGGCGCGCGGGATCGACGTCGCGAAGGCGTCGTTCTACCCGAACATCGACCTGCTCGCGACGGTCGGCGGCTTCGGCGTGACCGCGCCGTTCACCGACTTCCTGCGCGCGATGAACGGCGGCTGGACAGCCGGCCCCGCGCTGTCGCTGCCAATCTTCGAAGGCGGCCGGCTGCGTGCGCAGCTCGGCGCGGCGAACGCCGGCTACGACCAGGCAGTCGAGCGCTACAACCAGACGATCGTCGGCGCACTCAAGGACATCGCCGACCAGGTCGTGCGGATCCGCTCGCTCGATACGCAGAAGAAGGACGCCGCGCGCTCGGTGGCCGCCAACGACCGCAGCTACCAGCTGTCGCGCGAAGGCTTCCGTCGCGGGCTGACCGATTACGTGAACGTGCTGGTCGCGCAACAGCAGCTGCTGCGCGCGCAGGAGACGGCCGCCCGCATCGATGCGGAACGCCTCGCCGTGCATGCGCAGCTGATGGCCGCGCTCGGCGGCGGTGTCGAGACGGGCACGGACGTGCGGGGCGGCCATCCGTCAAAGGACGAGACGGCGATCGGCGCCGCTGTGCCGGCCGCCGCGTCGGGCACCAAGCCCGTGGCGGCAGCCGACCGGCCCGCGCGGGTCGCGACCACCGGCGCGTCCGGCGTGACGGCCGCACGGTAACGCGGAGCGCCTGCCATGTCAGCCTCTTCCCCCGCTTCCACACCCGCCAGCGGCCCGTTCGCGGCCTGGACCGCCGCGTTCGGCGACTGGGCCCGCACCGACGGCGCCGCGTGGCTCTACCTGTTCAAGGCGCTGCTCGCCGCGTTCATCGCGACCGGCGTGTCGATGCGGCTCGACCTGCCCGCGCCGAAAACGGCGATGACGACGGTGTTCATCGTGATGCAGCCGCAAAGCGGCGCGGTGCTCGCAAAGAGCTTCTACCGCGTTGCCGGCACGATCTTCGGGCTCATCGCGACGCTCACGTTCGTCGGGCTGTTCCCGCAGCAGCCGCAGCTGTTCCTGCTGGCCGTCGCGCTGTGGGTCGCGCTGTGCACGGCCGGCGCCGCGCGCAACCGCAACTTCCGCAGCTACGGCTTCCTGCTGGCCGGCTACACGACCGCGTTGATCGGGCTGCCCGCTTCGCAGCACCCGGACGGCGCGTTCATGAGCGCGATGACGCGCGTGGCCGAAATCATGGTCGGGATCGTGTCGGCCGGCGTGGTCAGCGCGCTCGTGTTTCCGCAGACCACCGGCGAGCAGATGCGCACGACGGTGCGCAAGCGCTTCGGCAGCTTCGTCGACTACGTCGCGTCGGCGCTGTCGGGCACGCTCGACCGCGCACATATCGAAACCATCCATACGCGCTTCGTCGCCGATGTGGTCGGGTTCGAAGCTGCGCGCAGCATGGCCGTGTTCGAGGATCCGGACACGCGGATGCGCAGCGGCCGCCTCGCGCGGCTGAACAGCGAGTTCATGAGCGCATCGAGCCGCTTCCATGCGCTGCACCAGCTGATGAACCGGCTGCATGCGGCCGGCGCGCAGGCCGCGATCGATGCGATCGAGCCGTACTTTCGCGAAATCGCGCCGCTGCTGCTGACGCACGCCGGCGAACCCGTGCGCACGTCGACCGATGCGGGCCACGCGGCCCAGCAACTGCTCGCGTGGCGCGACGCGCTGCCGCGCCGCATCCGTGCGACGCGCGCGGCGCTCGAAACGCAGCCGGACTTTCCGCTGCTCGACTTCGATACGGCCGCCGAGCTGCTGTACCGCTTCATCACCGACCTGCACGAGTACGCGGCAACCTACGCATCGCTGTCGACCGCGACGCACGAGCGCGAACGCTGGATCGAACGCTACGAACCGCGCACCAACATGACCGCGATGGTGATCGCGGCGATCCGCACCGCGACCGTGATCCTCGTGCTCGGCTGGTTCTGGATCGAGACCGCGTGGCCGAGCGGCGTGACGCTCACGCTGACGGCAGCGGCCACCTGCGCGCTCGCGTCGTCGACGCCGCGTCCGACCGCGATGTCCGCGCAGATGGGCATGGGCACGGCACTTGCCGTCTGCACGGGATTCCTGCTGACGTTCGGCATCTATCCGCACATCGACGGCTTCCCGCTGCTGTGCGTGGCACTCGCGCCGCTGCTCGCGATCGGCATCTACATGACGCTGAAACCGAAGCTCGCCGGCTACGGGATGGGCTACCTGATCTTCTTCTGTTTCCTCGCGGGCCCGGACAGCATCACGCACTACGACCCGACCAGCTTCATGAACGATGCGCTCGCGCTCGTACTGTCGATGCTGGTGTCGGCGATCGCGTTCGCGGTACTGTTCCCGCCGACCGCGCCGTGGCTCAAGAAGCGGCTGTTCGCCGACCTCCGCCATCAGGCCGTCGCGGCCGGCCATGCAAGGCTCGCCGGCTTGCGCACGCGCTTCGAGAGCGGCGCGCGCGACCTGATGTACCAGGCGCACACGCTGTCGGCCGACCAGCCCGACGTGCAGCGCGACGCATTGCGCTGGATGTTCGCGGTGCTCGAAGCCGGCAACGCGACGATCGACCTGCGCCACGAACTGGCGACGCTGCCGCCCGACCCGCGCTATGCGCCGGCGATGCCGTGGCGTCGCGCGATCGAGACGATGCGCACCGCGCTGGCCACGCTGTTCACGAAGCCGAACGCCGCGCGTTTCGACGCGACGCTCGCCGCGACCAATGCGGCGATCGACGCGACGCGGCAGACGCTCGACGCGTTCGAGCCGTCGCGCGAGGAGCGCCACCGGTTGCAGCGCATCCTCAGCCACCTGCATTTCGTGCGTACCGCGCTGCTCGATCCGGAATCGCCGCTCGAGCCGCTCAACCGCAACCGCCCCGTGCGTCCCCAACCAGGAGCCTCGTCATGATGCCGCGTGAAATCGCCATTCTCGATGCCTACATGCCGACGGTGGTGCTGATGTTCGTCCTGGGCGCGCTCGCGACCTGGGCCGTCGACCGCCTGCTCGCCTATACGGGCCTCTACCGTCTCGTCTGGCACCCGTCGCTGTTCCGGGCCTGCCTTCTCGTCTGCATTTGCGGCGGACTGAGTCTCGCCGTTTACCGTTGATTCCGAACCATCATGATTCTCAGAAAACTCTTCGGCTTCGTCGCGACCGCCGTCATCCTTCTCGTCGCGATCCTGATCGGGCGCTCGCTGTGGGTGCACTACATGGACGACCCGTGGACGCGCGACGGGCGCGTACGCGCCGAGATCGTCAACGTCGCGCCGGACGTGTCGGGCGCGATCGTCGAGCTGCCCGTGCATGACAACCAGCTCGTGAAGAAAGGCGACCTGATCATGCAGATCGACCCGTCGCACTACCAGATCGCCGTCGAGCAGGCTCAGGCGGCCGTCGCCGCCCGCCGTGCGGAACTGCAGATGCGCCGCGACGACGCGGCCCGTCGCGCGGATCTCGATGCGCTCGTCGTGTCGAAGGAAAACCGCGAAAACGCCGCGCACAGCGCGTCGAGCGCCGACGCGCAGTACCAGCAGGCCATCGCCGCGCTCGACGCCGCGAAGCTCAACCTCGAGCGCACGCGCGTCGTCGCGCCGGTCGACGGCTACGTCACGAACCTGCAGACGTTCAAGGGCAACTACGCGGTGGCCGGCCAGGCGAAGCTCGCGATCGTCGACAGCCACTCGTTCTGGGTGTACGGCTACTTCGAGGAAACCAAGCTGCCGCGCGTGAAGGTCGGCGCGCCGGCCGAGATGCGGCTGATGAGCGGCGGCGTGATGAAGGGCCACGTCGAGAGCATCTCGCGCGGCATCTACGATCGCGACAACCCGCAAAGCCGCGACCTCGTCGCGGACGTGAACCCGACGTTCAACTGGGTGCGCCTCGCGCAGCGCGTGCCGGTGCGCATCAAGATCGACGAAGTGCCGGCCGACGTGGTGCTGTCGGCGGGCACGACCTGCACGGTCATCATCGATCCGGACAAGCAGAAGAAGTCGTAACGGCCGGACGGCCCGGCACGCTCAGGCCGCGATGCGGAAACGCCCGACCAGCGACTTCAGCGCCTGAGCCTGCTCGTCGAGCGCGTTGGCGGCAGCGGCCGCCTGCTCGACGAGCGCCGCGTTCTGCTGCGTGCCGGCGTCCATCTGCGTGACCGCGCGGCCGATCTCGTCGATCCCGGCGCTCTGCTCGTCCGACGCCGCCGAAATCTCGCCGATGATGTCGGTCACGCGCTTGACGGCGCGCACGACGTCGCCCATCGTGCGGCCGGCATCGTGTGCGAGCGCCGCGCCGTTCGCGACGCGCTCGACCGACGCGCCGATCAGCGCGCGGATCTCCTTCGCCGCCGTTGCCGCGCGCTGCGCGAGCAGGCGCACCTCGCCCGCGACCACCGAGAAGCCGCGCCCCTGTTCGCCGGCGCGCGCGGCCTCGACCGCCGCGTTCAACGCCAGGATGTTGGTCTGGAACGCGATACCCTCGATCGTGCCGATGATGTCGCGAATGTTCTTCGCGCTGTCGTCGATCTCGCTCATCGTCGCGACCACGCGCCCGACGACTTCACCGCCCGTCTCCGCCACCACCGACGCATTGGCCGCGAGCGCGCTCGCCTGCCGCGCATTCTCGGCGTTTTGCCGCACGGTCGACGTGAGCTGCTCCATGCTGGCCGCGGTGCGCTCGAGCGCGACGGCCTGCTGCTCGGTGCGCCGCGACAGGTCGAGGTTGCCGGTCGAAATCTCGCCGGACGCGGCCGCGATGGCCTCGGCGCTGACGGCGATTTCGCCGACGGTCGCCGCAAGCCCCGTCTGCATCTCTGCCAGCGCGCGCACCATGCTGTCGCGATCGTGCCGGCCGAGCGTGATCGGCCGCGTCAGGTCGCCGCGCGCGATGTCCGCGGCGATCGCCTTCGCATGGGCCGGCTCGCCACCGAGTTGCGACGCGAGACGCCGCACGACGCGCTCGGCGATCACGATTGCGAGCACGATCAGCGCGGCCGTCATCGCCGCGATCATCGCGAACGAAGACGAAAAGATGGTGGCCGACGCATCGAGCGTCGCCTTCGACTTTTCGCCGCGCGTCTTCACGAGTTCGGCGACGAGTTTCTCGAGCTTGCCGGTCTCGACCAGCAGCGACACGTCCTGCGTGCCGACCTGCCAGTTCATCTGCGACAGGTCGAGCGGCTGCGCGCGCACGAGCGTGACGAAATCGCGCAGATGCGCGCTCCACGTACCGACGGCCGTCGAGAATGCGCGCAGCCGCGCCGAATCGTCGGCATCGGCCGGATCCGCGTAACGCTGCAGCGTGCCGAGCGCCTGGCCGATCGACGCGAGCCCCGCGCCGACCTCGGCGCCGAGTTCGTCGCGCTCCTTTGCGGTGGTCGCGGTCAGCAGCATCTTCTGCGCGCGGCTCGCGCGCAGCACCTCGGCCCGGACCTCCTGCGCCGCACGGCTCGCGACGTGGCCCTGCTCGTAGACCGACGCGATCGACGCGTTCAGCCGGCTGATCTGCCACAGCGAAAACACGCCGATCGCGAGCGTGCCGGCCAGCAGGATCGCAAATGCGGCGCGCAACGTCGCCTTGACGGTCCACGGCCGGCGCTCGCGGCGCGTCGCGCGCGTGCGCCGTGCGGCGCGAGCCGCGGCAACGTCGGGTGCGGCGGCCGCCGCACCAGGCTGTGGATGCAAAGATGCTGCTTTCATCGAACTATCCCCGTATGGATCACGCTGCCGGAAAGGTCGGTCCCGGCGGTCCGGCGCTCCGGCATTCCCGCGATGGCTGGCCATGCCGCGCGTCCCTCGCCCGCCCGGCGGGTAGCCGGTGCCGGGCGCGGCGCGCCTGTTGTCATTGGGTCGTTCTACGGCCGCCACCGCCGTTTCTTGAGTCCGGTAAAACACGCACCGGCCCCCGGCGCGGCCGCCGCTGAAGGCCGGACGCGCCGCCAGCGTTATACCCGTCCAAAAAAATACGCATCGTCCGATCTATCCGACGAATGTCCGATTTGCGATAAAACTTGGCCTGACATTCTCGATACGCCACATTACACTTCTTTGACGCATCAACGAATCAACAACGCGCCGATCCCCATCAGAGCGCGCCCGCCACCTCAACTCGTTCAGCTCACATGGAAACCAGCCTCGACTCCGGAGCCGGCGCAGCCGCCGCCCAGCCGTCCGCGCCAGCCGCGCCGAGCACCGTCTACCCGGTGCTCGGCGCAATCAGCTTCTCGCACATGCTCAACGACATGATCCAGTCGTTGATCCTCGCGATCTATCCGATGCTCAAGAGCCAGTTCGCGCTGTCGTTCGCACAGATCGGCCTGATCACGCTCACGTACCAGATCACCGCGTCGCTGCTGCAGCCGCTCGTCGGCCTCTATACCGACAAGCGTCCGAAGCCGTATTCGCTGCCGGTCGGCATGGGCTTCACGCTCGCGGGGCTGCTGCTGATGTCGGTCGCGTCGAGTTTCCCGATGCTGCTGGTGGCCGCGGCGCTCGTCGGCTGCGGCTCGTCGGTGTTCCATCCGGAGTCGTCGCGGGTCGCGCGGATGGCGTCGGGCGGCCAGCACGGGCTCGCGCAATCGGTGTTCCAGGTCGGCGGCAACGCGGGCTCCGCGCTCGGGCCGCTGCTCGCCGCGCTCGTGATCATTCCGCACGGCCAGCACAGCATCGCGTGGTTCTCGGCGGCCGCGCTCGTCGCGATGATCGTGCTCACGCAGATCGGCCACTGGTACAAGAAGCATCCGTCGATGAAGAAGAAGGCCGTGTCGGCCGGCCATCCGACGCTGTCGCGCGGCCGCGTGATGAGCGCGATCGGCGTGCTGGTGCTGCTCGTGTTCTCGAAGTACTTCTACCTCGCGAGCATCAACAGCTATTTCACGTTCTACCTGATCGACAAGTTCCACCTGTCGGTGCAGGCCGCGCAGATCCACCTGTTCGTGTTCCTCGCGGCCGTGGCGGCCGGCACGCTGATCGGCGGGCCGGTGGGCGACCGGATCGGGCGCAAGTACGTGATCTGGGTATCGATCCTCGGCGTCGCGCCGTTCACGCTGCTGCTGCCGTACGCGAACCTGTTCTGGACGAGCGTGCTGACCGTGATCATCGGCATCGTGCTGGCGTCGGCATTCGCCGCGATCCTCGTCTATGCGACGGAACTGATGCCCGGCAAGGTCGGGATGGTCGCGGGCCTGTTCTTCGGCTTCGCGTTCGGGCTTGGCGGGGTCGGCGCGGCCGTGCTCGGCCAGCTCGCCGATGCGACGAGCATCACGTTCGTCTACAAGGTGTGCTCGTTCCTGCCGCTGATCGGCGTGCTGACGATCTTCCTGCCGAATCTCGAAAACAGCCGGCGCAAGAAGGCGTGACGAGCCGGCCGCGGCGCGTGCGCCGCGGCCGGTCGATCGGCTCGAAGGGAGAATACGACGGCGGCTTCAGGCCGCCGTCGTCGCATGCAGCGTCAGGAAACGCTTGAGGATGCCGGACGAGTAGCTGCTCGCGATCGCCGACAGGAAGTGCGAGAACGACTGCGTCGCGTGGTCGTCGGCCGTATCGGAAATCGTGCGCACGAGTGCGAACGGCACGTCGTGCTCCGCGCACACCTGCGCGATAGCGGCGCCTTCCATTTCGACCGCGAGCGCGTCCGGCAGCGCGTCGCGCAGCGCGACGACCTCGCGCTCGCTCGACACGAAGCGGTCGCCGCTGATGATGAGCCCCGCGTGCAGCGTCGCGCCGGCAAGCCCGAAGCGCTCGGCGAACTGCGCCCCCTCTTCCGCGACGAACAGCGTGCAGGCAGCCCGCAGGCGCGCCGTCAGCGCCGCGTCGGTCGCGAAGCGCGTGATGCCGAGCAGCGGCACTTCGTAGCGCGGAAAGAGTGGCGATGCGTCGAGATCGTGCTGCAGCAGCGTATCGGCCACGACGACGTCACCGACCCGCACCGTGCGCGACACGCCGCCAGCCACACCGGTGAACACGACGCCCGACACGCCGAACACGTGGATCAGCGCGCTGACCGTCGCGGCGGCCGCGACCTTGCCGACCCGCGCGAGCGTGACGACGCAGGCCGCGCCGTGCACGGTGCCGACGTGATAATCGCGGCGGCCGAGGGTGACCGTCTTCATCGCGCCATCGGCGCGCATCGCGGCGATCAGGTCGCCGAGTTCCTCGGGCAGCGCCGCCAGAATGCCGAGCGGACGGGTCGAAGCCGTCCCCACCAAGTCGACGCCCATCATTCCACCGCCTGCAGTTTCGCGACCGCGAGCGCGAGCCACTTCTCGCCGTGCCGCTTGAATTTCACCTGCGCCTTCGCATCGGTGCCGTTGCCTTCGAGCGCGGTGACCGTGCCTTCGCCGAACTTGGTATGGAACACCTGCTGGCCGACCCGGAACCCGGTATCGGCGGCGCGCTGCTTGTTCGCGAACGCGGGCAGCGGCGCGGACACGGCCGCGTCGACGATCTGCTCGCGACTGCCGCCGCCCGGCCGCGCGAACCAGTCGCGCCCGTACCCGGCGTTGTCCGAACGCCCGCCCCAGCGCGAACCGGCCTCGACCTTCGGCGTCAGCCACTTCAGCACGTGCTCGGGCAGCTCGTCGAAGAAGCGCGAGCGCACGTTGTAGCGCGTCTGGCCGTGCAGCATCCGGCTCTGCGCGAACGACAGGTAGAGCCGCTCCTTCGCGCGCGTGATCGCGACGTACATCAGCCGGCGCTCTTCCTCGAGGCCGTCGGATTCGAGCACGCTGTTCTCGTGCGGGAACAGCCCCTCCTCGAGGCCCGTGATGAACACGGCCGAGAATTCGAGCCCCTTCGCCGCGTGCACCGTCATCAGTTGCACGGCGTCCTGGCCGGCCTGCGCCTGGTTGTCGCCGGCCTCCAGCGACGCATGCGACAGGAAGCCGGCGAGCGGCGTCATCGTGTCGGGGTTCTGTGCCGGATCGGCGGGCGACGCCGGATCGAGCACGTCGAGCGCCGGATCGTCGGTCGCGGTGCCGAGCTCGGGCGCCGCGATCGCGCCCGCGCGCAACGGGATCGAGCGGGCCGGCGTGTCGAGCCCGTAGCCTTCCTCGGCGATGAACGCGGTGGCCGCGTTCACGAGTTCCTGCAAGTTCTCGAGGCGGTCCTGGCCTTCGCGCTCGCCCTGGTAGAAATCGGAGAGACCGCTGGCGCGCACGATGTGCTCGACGGTGTCGGGCAGGTTCATGTGCTGCGTATCGGCGCGCATCTTCGCGACCAGGTTCGCGAACCCGCCGAGGCTCGTGCCGGCCTTGCCCGTCACGTACGGAATCGCGGCGGCCATCGAGCAGCCGTACAGGCGCGCGGCGTCGGCGAGCTGCTCGATCGAGCGCGCGCCGATCCCGCGGGTCGGGAAGTTCACGACGCGCACGAACGCCGTGTCGTCGTTCGGGTTGTCGATCAGGCGCAGGTACGCGAGCGCGTGCTTCACTTCCTGCCGCTCGAAGAAGCGCAGGCCGCCGTACACGCGGTACGGGATGCCCGACGACATCAGCGTGTGCTCGATCGAGCGCGACTGCGCGTTGCTGCGGTACAGGACGGCCACTTCGCTGCGCGCCATCCCGGTGTTGATCAGCGAACGGATCTCCTCGACGATCCAGCCGGCTTCCTGCGAATCGGTGCTCGCCTCGTACACGCGCACGGGCTCGCCATGGCCGGCGTCGGTGCGCAGGTTCTTGCCGAGGCGGTGCGCGTTGTTCGAGATCAGCTGGTTGGCCGCGTCGAGGATGTTGCCGTGCGACCGGTAGTTCTGCTCGAGCTTGATCAGGTTACGCACGCGGAATTCGTCTTCGAAGTCGCGCATGTTGCCGACGTTCGCGCCGCGGAACGCATAGATCGACTGGTCGTCGTCGCCGACCGCGAAGATCGCATTCTCGCCGCCCGCGAGCATCTTGAGCCACGCGTACTGCAGCTTGTTGGTGTCCTGGAACTCGTCGACGAGGATGTGCCGGAAGCGCGCCTGGTAGTGCGCGCGCAGCGGCGCGTTGTACGCGAGCAGCTCGTAGCAGCGCAGCAGCAGCTCCGGGAAATCGACGACGCCCTCGCGCTGGCACTGCTGGTCGTATGCCTGGTACAGCTCGACGAACTTGCGATTGAAGTTGTCGGTCGCGTCGACCTTGTCGGGACGCAGCCCCTGCTCCTTCGCGTTGTTGATGAAGTACTGCACGTTCTTCGGCGGGTACTTTTCATCGTCGACGTTCGCGGCCTTCATCAGCCGCTTGATCGCGGACAGCTGGTCGGCCGTGTCGAGGATCTGGAAGGTCTGCGGCAGGCCGGCGTCGCGCCAGTGCGTGCGCAGCATCCGGTTGCACAGGCCGTGGAACGTGCCGATCCACATCCCGCGCGTATCGATCGGCATCATCGCCGACAGGCGCGCCATCATCTCGCGCGCGGCCTTGTTCGTGAAGGTGACGGCAAGCACGGTGGGCGGCGATGCGTAGCCCTGCTGGATCAGCCACGCGATGCGCGTGATCAGCACGCGGGTCTTGCCGCTGCCCGCCCCTGCAAGGATCAGCGCCGGTTCGTTCGGCAACGTGACGGCGGCGAGTTGTTCGGGGTTCAGATTGGCGAGCAGATCGGGCATGGAGCGGCAGCGGACGGGCGAGAAAAATGCGGACCCGACATTATAAGTCGGCCGCGCGATGCCGTTCCCGATCCGTTCGGCCGCACGTTGCGGACGCGCTGCCGGCGCGCTGCGGCCCCGTCGCGACAGGCCCGTGGCGGCAAGGCGATGGCTGGCCGATGGGCATCCATTTATAATTGTCAGATTCGGCATCCAATTCACGCATTTTTCGGCAGATTTCCAACATGAGCGACAACACGCTTGCGAAGAGCTTCGAGCCCCACACCATCGAGTCCCAATGGGGGCCGGAGTGGGAAAAACGCGGCTATGCCGCCCCGGCATTCGATCCGTCCCGCCCGGATTTCGCGATCCAGTTGCCGCCGCCGAACGTCACGGGCACGCTGCACATGGGCCACGCGTTCAACCAGACGATCATGGACGGCCTCACCCGCTACCACCGGATGCTCGGCGAGAACACGCTGTGGGTGCCGGGCACCGACCACGCGGGGATCGCTACCCAGATCGTCGTCGAGCGCCAGCTCGACGCGCAGGGCGTGTCGCGCCACGACCTCGGCCGCGAGCAGTTCGTCGAGCGCGTGTGGGAATGGAAGGAAAAATCGGGGTCGACGATCACCGGCCAGGTGCGCCGCCTAGGCGCGTCGCCGGACTGGTCGCGCGAATACTTCACGATGGACGACAAGATGTCGGCCGCCGTGCGCGACGTGTTCGTCACGCTCTATGAACAGGGCCTGATCTACCGCGGCAAGCGCCTCGTCAACTGGGATCCGGTGCTGCTCACCGCGGTGTCGGATCTCGAAGTCGCGAGCGAAGAGGAAAACGGCCACCTGTGGCACATCCGCTACCCGCTCGTCGACGGCTCGGGCTCGCTGACCGTCGCCACCACGCGCCCCGAGACGATGCTCGGCGACGTCGCGCTGATGGTGCACCCGGAAGACGAGCGCTACGCGCACCTGATCGGCAAGCTCGTCACGCTGCCGCTGACGGGCCGCGAGATCCCGGTGATCGCCGACGACTACGTCGACCGCGAGTTCGGCACGGGCGTCGTGAAGGTCACGCCCGCGCACGATTTCAACGACTATCAGGTCGGCCTGCGCCACAACCTCGCGCCGATCGAGATCCTGACGCTCGACGCCAAGATCAACGACAACGGCCCCGAGCAGTATCGCGGCCTCGACCGCTTCGACGCGCGCAAGGCGATCGTCGCCGACCTCGATGCAGAGGGCTTCCTCGACTCCGTCAAGCCGCACAAGCTGATGGTGCCGCGCGGCGACCGCACGGGCGTCGTGATCGAGCCGATGTTGACCGACCAGTGGTTCGTCGCGATGACGAAGCCGGCGCCGGAAGGCACGTTCACCCCGGGCAAGTCAATCACCGAAACGTCGCTCGACGTCGTGCGCAACGGGCAGATCAAGTTCGTGCCGGAAAACTGGACGACCACCTACTACCAGTGGCTCGAGAACATCCAGGACTGGTGCATCTCGCGCCAGCTGTGGTGGGGCCACCAGATTCCCGCGTGGTACGGCGAGAACGGCGAGGTGTTCGTCGCGCGCAACGAGGAAGAAGCGCGCGCGCAGGCCACCGCCAAGGGCTACGCGGGCGCGCTGAAGCGCGACGAGGACGTGCTCGACACGTGGTTCTCGTCGGCACTCGTGCCGTTCTCGTCGCTCGGCTGGCCGAACGAAACGCCCGAACTGCAGCACTTCCTGCCGTCGTCGGTGCTCGTCACGGGCTTCGACATCATCTTCTTCTGGGTCGCCCGGATGGTGATGATGACCACGCACTTCACCGGCAAGGTGCCGTTCCACACCGTCTACGTGCACGGCCTCGTGCGCGACGCGGAAGGCCAGAAGATGTCGAAGAGCAAGGGCAACACGCTCGACCCGATCGACATCGTCGACGGCATCGACCTCGAGACGCTGGTCGCGAAACGCACGACGGGCCTGATGAACCCGAAGCAGGCTGCGACGATCGAGAAGAAGACGCGCAAGGAATTCCCGGACGGCATCGCCGCGTTCGGCACCGACGCGCTGCGCTTCACGATGGCGTCGATGGCGACGCTCGGCCGCAACGTGAACTTCGACCTCGCTCGCTGCGAAGGCTACCGCAACTTCTGCAACAAGCTGTGGAACGCGACGCGCTTCGTGCTGATGAACTGCGAAGGCCACGACTGCGGCAGCGACAAGCCGGAAGTGTGCGGCGCGGGCGATTGCGGCCCCGGTGGCTACCTCGACTTCTCGGCGGCCGACCGCTGGATCGTGTCGCTGCTGCAGCGTACCGAGGCCGACATCGCGAAGGGCTTCGCCGATTACCGCTTCGACAACATCGCCAGCGGCATCTACAAGTTCGTGTGGGACGAGTACTGCGACTGGTATCTCGAGCTCGCGAAGGTGCAGATCCAGAACGGCACGCCGGAACAGCAGCGCGCGACGCGCCGTACGCTGCTGCGCGTGCTCGAAACGGTGCTGCGCCTCGCGCACCCGGTCATCCCGTTCATCACCGAAGCGCTCTGGCAGAAGGTCGCGCCGCTCGCCGGCCGCTATCCGCAAGGCAAGGCCGAGGGCGAAGCGTCGCTGATGACGCAGGCGTATCCGCTCGCGAACCTGCAGAAGATCGACGAGGCGTCCGAGCAGTGGGCGGCCGACCTGAAGGCAATCGTCGACGCATGCCGCAACCTGCGCGGCGAGATGAACCTGTCGCCGGCGACCAAGGTGCCGCTGCTGGCTGCCGGCGATGCCGACCGCCTGCGCTCGTTCGCGCCGTACGTCCAGGCGCTCGCGCGCCTGTCGGAAGTGCAGATCCTCGCGGACGAAGCGACGCTCGACAAGGAAGCGCACGGCGCGCCGATCGCGATCGTCGGCCCGAACAAGCTGGTGCTGAAGGTGGAAATCGACGTCGCGGCCGAGCGCGAGCGTCTGTCGAAGGAAATCGCGCGCCTGACGGGCGAGATCGTGAAGTGCAACGCGAAGCTCGGCAACGAGGCCTTCGTCGCGAAAGCGCCGCCGGCCGTGGTCGAACAGGAGCAGAAACGCGTCGCGGAATTCCAGAGCACGCTCGAAAAACTGCGCGCGCAGCTCGATCGGTTGCCTGCGTAACAAAGGGTAAGGCCGTTTGCGTTCACTATAATGCGAACGTGAACATAAACCGTCTGACAAGTCGATTACAGGAATAAAGGTTCGATCATGCTGAAAGTTTCCAAGGCCGTGTTCCCCGTTGCCGGTCTCGGCACGCGGTTCCTCCCGGCAACGAAAGCGAGCCCGAAGGAAATGTTGCCCGTCGTCGACAAGCCGCTGATCCAGTATGCGGTCGAGGAAGCGATCGCCGCGGGCATCACCGAGATGATCTTCGTCACCGGGCGCAGCAAGCGCGCGATCGAGGATCATTTCGACAAGTCGTACGAGGTCGAGGCCGAACTCGAGGCGCGCGGCAAGGAAAAGCTGCTCGAGCTCGTGCGCAGCATCAAGCCGAGCCATGTCGACTGCTTCTACGTGCGCCAGCCGGAAGCGCTCGGCCTCGGCCATGCGGTGCTGTGCGCGGAGAAGCTCGTGGCGGACAACCCGTTCGCCGTGATCCTCGCCGACGACCTGCTCGACGGCAATCCGCCCGTGATGAAGCAGATGGTCGACGTATTCGACCACTATCACAGCTCGGTGATCGGCGTCGAAGAGATCCCGCCGTCGGACACGAAGTCGTACGGCATCGTCGATGGCAAGGAATGGGAAGAATCGATCGTCAAGATGTCGGCGATCGTCGAGAAGCCGGCGCCCGAAGTCGCACCGTCGAACCTCGGCGTGGTCGGCCGCTACATCCTGAAGCCGCGGATCTTCGAACACCTGCGCGCGCTGAAACCCGGCGCGGGCGGCGAACTGCAGCTCACCGACGCGATCCAGGCGCTGCTCGCCGATGAACAAGTGCTGGCCTACAAGTACCAGGGCACGCGCTACGACTGCGGCAGCAAGCTCGGCTACCTGAAGGCGACGGTGGAATTCGCGCTGCGTCACCCGGAAGTCAGCGCCGATTTCGACGCGTACCTGCGCACGCGCGGCGGCGCGCATCCGGCCGCCTGAACGCGGCAAGGGCTCGCCGCGGCGAGCCCGCCCTCACCTCACCGGCCGGCGCTCAGTGCGCTTCGGCCGGCTTCACCGAGACGACGCCCGGCATCCCGCCTGCGTCGTCTTTTTTCGTCTTGACGAGCCAGCCGCTGCCGTCGCCGAACGGCACCTTCGCCAGTGCGCTCTTCACGAGCGCCGGCGCGGCCAGCTGTGTGCCGGGGTCGCGATCGCGCAGCGCAGCCGATACGCGGTAGACGTCGGCACCCGATCGCGCGTCGACGAAACGCAGCGTAAGCACATGGCGATACACGGTGCCCATGAACGGCAGCGCGAACGGCGCCGGCCCGTCGACCGTCACGCAGGCGCTGCTCGCGGCGCCGCACTGGTCGGCGACCGCCGCGACCGACGCCGGCTGCGTCGCGTAGGCGATCGACAGCCGGTAGCGCGCGTCCTTGAGCGGCTGCGCATCGAAGCCGCGGCGCGCGAGTTCGTCGCGCACGAGCGTCTCGATCTGCCGGTATTCGGTGTCGCCCGCCTGCGCGGCCGTTCGCACGAAGTCATAGCCGTGCGCGCCGGATGCAAACGCATTCGGCTGCCCGACCGTACTCACGCCGCTCGTCACGCCGGCGCAACCTGTCAACAGCGACGCCGCCAGCGCGGCCGCTGCCCATTCCTTTCTCATGGCTTTCCCCAGATACCTGCCGTCGTGCCCGGCCCTGTCAGGCGGACGGCTCGTCGATCGCGGGCAGCGACACCGTCACCGCGGTGCCGACACCCACTTCGCTATCGACCGACACGCTGCCCCCATGGCGCGTGACGACCGTCTTCACGAACGCCATGCCGAGCCCGGAACCCGAGATCTCGGGCCGCTCGCCGGCATGGAATCGCTTGAAACGCTCGAACAGATGCCGCTGATCTTCCGGCGCAATGCCGTACCCCTGATCGCGAATCGTACAGAACATCCGCTTCGATGCGTGCTCGACCGTCAGCGTACACGTGATCACGGTGTCGGATGGACTGTATTTGACCGCGTTGTTCAGCAGGTTCACGAAGGCGCGCGTGATCAGCGAGCGGTCCGCGCGCACCCAGCACATGTCGGTGCCAGCTTCGGTGTCGACGCGGATATGTTTCGCCTGCGCCTGCGGCCACACCTCGTCGCTCGCATCGATCAGCACGTCGACGAGGCTCGTGACCTCGAGCTGGTACACCTGCGACTCGGCGCGCGCCAACTGCACGAACTCGTCGGCCAGCGACAGTGCGCGATGCGCATAGCGCTCGATCCGCGCGAGCAGCCCGCGCATCGCGTCGGTGTCGACGCGGTCGCGCTCGATCTCGACGAGCGCGAGGATCGACGCCTGCGGCGAGCGCATGTCGTGCGACAGCAGGTGCAGCGCTTCCTCGCGCTGCCGCTCGGCCGCGTGCAGCTCGGTCACGTCGACGAGGCCCGCGATCCAGCCCGTCACGCGGCCCTGCGCGTTCGTACAGGCCGCGTAGCGTAACAGATGGTCGAGCCCGTCGCGATCGCGCACCTCGATGCCGCGCGCCATCGCGTCGTGTTCGGCCTCGAGTGTCGGGTCGAGCACGGCCGGCCAGTGCTCGCGGATCGCCACATCGTGTTCGGCATTGCCGTCGACGGTCTTCATGAAGGTCAGCTCGCCGAGCGCGTTGCGCAGCGGCCGCCCTTCCGGCAGCGGCAGCGAGAGCCGCGACCCGTAGCGCTTCGCCGCATGGTTCGCGATCAGCACGGTGCCGGCCAGGTCGGTCACGAAGATCGGCTCGGGCATGCTGTCGAGACTGTCCCACACGAAGCGCTTCATGTCCTGCACGCGCTGTGCCGCTTGCGCCATCAGCGCCATCTGCCGCTCGAGCACGTCGCCGCCGACGCTGCGCGTGCGTGGCGCCTCGGGCAGCAGGTGCGGCTCGTCGGCGAGCCGCTGCAGCTCGCGGCGCAGGTACGACATCGTCATTTCCAGGCGCCGCCAGTTCCAGATCGGGTAGACGGCGATCAGCCCGAAGATCGCCGGCGCCGGCGTCAGCCAGATGCGCGCCTCGAACAGCAGCGCCAGGCTCGCGAGCACGGCGAGCACGGCGAGACTCATCGTCAGCAGCAGCGCACGCCACGGCGACAGCATCATGAAACCGCCGAGCAGCGCGGCGAGCGGCAGCAGCGACGCGGCGAACAGCCCCAGGCGCGACGCGGGCGAGATCGCGCTGCCGGTCGCCAGCATGTCGAGCACGTTCGCATGGATATACACGCCGGCCAGCGGGCCGAACTCGCCGGACACGGGCGTCGCGAAGCGGTCGTACAGCCCGGACGCCGTCACGCCGACGACGACGATCTTGCCGCGCAGCGCATCGGGTTTCACGCGCCCTTCGAGCACGTCGTCGAACGACAGCGTCGGATAGGCCGGCGTATTGCGGCTGAACGGGATCAGGTAGCGGCCCTCGCCGGCCGCATCGCGCGACAGGTCGTGCGCATTCGCGCCCGGCATGCCGCCGACCGGATGCAGCCGGCCGGCCTGGATCGCGCGGTACACGGGCACCATCAATTGCGGCCAGCGCACGCGGCCGTCGCTTTCGAACAGCGCGACGCTGCGCACGATGCCGTCGCGATCGACTTCGAGATTGATGTGACCGAGCCCCGTCGCGCGTGCCGCGAGCGCGGCGACCGGCGGATCGACGCTGCGCGTGCCGTCCGCCTGCTCCGGGCTCAGCAGCACGGGCAGGAAGGTCGGCACGCGGCTCATCGCGTCCGCGAACGCGCGATCCTCCGGCGACGGTTCGGTGAACAGCACGTCGTAGACGACGGCGGCCGGCTGCGCGCGCGCCAGCGTGTCGAGCAGCCGCGCATGCACTTCGCGCGACCACGGCCAGCGGCCGAGCGCCGACACGCTCTGGTTGTCGATGTCGACGACGACCACATCCGGAGACAGCGGCAGGCTGCGCAGCATCAGCAGCCGGTCGTAGATCAGCCCGTCGACGCTCGACGACAGGCGGCCGAGCGCGCACGCGAGGATCACCGCGATCCCGAGGCAGCCGATCGCGATCCATTCGATGAGGAAGCGGCGGCCGAGGTGCCGCCGTGGGGAAACGGAGCCGGATTTCATGCGCCGCGGATCAACGCGACAACGTGAACGCGCTGACCGGGCTGGTCTTCTCGTAGAACTTGCCGCCTTCGAATTCCTCGACGGTCACGGCCCAGTAGTAGTCGCCGGGCGGCAGGCGCGCGATCGTGATCTTGCGCGCCTGCAGGCCGACCTGGTCGACGACCGGCACGCTCAGGTCTTTCGAACGCGACAGCACGAACCGGTAGCGTGCATCCTTGCCGGAACCGTTCGGCGACCAGCGGAACTCGTAGCCGTCCGCGCCGGGCGACGCGCTCGCGTCGAGCCCCATCAGGCGCCGCTCGAACGCATAGATGCGTGGCACGCCTTCGAGACCGCTCGCGTCGATCGCGGCCACCCGCACGAAATACGTGCCGTTCGGCACGTCGCGGAACACCGCACGAGACGAAACGGTGCGCGTTTCGCGGAAGGGGTCGAGCATCCCCGCGTCATGCGCGATCTGCAGGTGGTATGCATGCGCCTGCGCGAGCGGCGCGACGTCGAATGCGACGTCGGGTTCGTCCTGCACCTTGTCGGGATGCGCGAGCGCCGGTGCCGGCAGCAGTTCGACCGGCGCACCGACCGCGCCGGACGACGTCGCGACGCTGCCGAAGTTCGCATGCACGAGCGTCGGATCGGCCGGCTGCCGGTTGCCCGCGACGCCGACGGTGCCGTCGAGCACTTCGACGCGCGTCGACGCATTGCCGGCCGCGTCGTAGTTCACGCGAAAGCGCGTGCCGCGCACGCCGGCGACGACCGACGGCGAGCGGATCTGGAAGCGGTCGTCGCGTTTCTTCAAATGGGTGACTTCGCTGTCGACCGAGCCCCGCGTGAGTTCGAACTCGCGATCAAGCGTGCCGGTCAGCACGGTGCGGCGCAGCGCCTTCAGGTCGAGCTGGCTGTCGGGCGGCAGGCTCATGTGCGTGCCGTCGGCAAGCTCGAGCGTCACGAAGCCGTTCGCGCCCGTGCGCACGCGATCGCCCTCGGTGAGCGTCGCATCGTTCGCAAGCGGCGTGTAAGCCTCACCGGACGCGCGCTCGGCCGTGCCCTGCACCGCGACGACACGCGCGGTCAGCTTTTCCTTGCGCAGGCGCGCAACCGGCAGCTTCAGCGCGACACCGGGCTGCAGGTGCTTCGGCGCGGGCACGCCATTGATCTGCTGGAGCAGTTGCCAGTCGTCCGAGCCTTGCAGATAGCGCGCGGCGACGTCGTACAGCGTGTCGCCCGCCTGCGTGCGGTACACGACCATCTTGCCCGCGGCAGCGGGCGGTTGCGCCGCCGCGTGCTGAGCGGCGAACGCAAACGCGACCGCGCAGGCCGCGCGCAGCGCCGCCGTGCGCAGGTTCGCCGTGCGCTGCGTGATTCCCGTGGTCACTCCGGTTCTCCCTGGCCGACCCGCTCGAGCCGATAGCCGTACCCGTAGATCGGCGCGAGGCGATAGCCGTTCTCGGGCCGCAGGCCGAGCTTGGTGCGCAGCATCGAGATGTGCGTGTCCATCGTGCGCGACGGGATGTCGGTCGCCTGTTTCCACACGAGATCGAGAATGTGCGCGCGCGACAACGGCCGGTCGAGGTGCTGGAACAGCAGCAGCGCGAGCTCGAATTCCTTTTGCGTGAGGCTCACGGCCTTGTCGCCGACGTAGGCCTGCTTCAGGTTCACGTCGAAACGGAACTGATCGAACTCGCGGACGGTGGCCTCGGCGTTGACCGGATACGCGCGGCGCAGCAGCGAACCGATGCGTGCGCGCAGGATCGGGCCCGAGACGGGCTTGACCACGTAGTCGTCGGCGCCGGCGTTGAGGATCTGCGTGATCCCCGCCTCGTCGTCGCGGCTCGTCATGAAGATGATCGGCAGGCTGTGCTCGGTCTGGTTCGCACGCACCCACTTGAGCACTTCCTCGCCCGACATGTCGGGCACGTTCCAGTCGAGCACCAGCAGATCGAATGTCTCGCGCTGCAGGCGCTTCTTCAGGGCCTTGCCTTCCTTGAACGCATAGCACGTATGGCCAACGGCCGTCAGCGTTTGACTGACGAAATCCGTCTGGGCCGGATCGTCATCCAGTACAGCAATTCTCATAGCACCCCGCAAATCGAAATCGATTCGTCCATTCAACTCCCGCGCCTACCCCGGCCACGCAGCACGTGCGCGGCGTCCGGATATCGGCCGGTGAGCCGTCGTTCGCCGTTCGCGCCACCTGCGCAAACCGGCGACCCCGGTTAGATATCTCAAAAACGGGGTACGGACGAACCGGCGATTTCATCATAGTAGTATGAAATTCGCCAAGAAATTGCGCGGACTACCGTCCTTTCTTCGAATAATCCTTCCTGTCGCGCATTCTGACGCCTAATCGGCGCCCGCGATGCCGGCCACCGGCTCGGCAAAATCGTCCGCCGGCACACGTGGCGACGGCAGCTCCGACAGCGCCGGTTGAACCAGCATCCGCTGCAGCTGGCCACGCACGCGCTCCCACGCAGTCGCTGCGTAGTCGGGCTGGCTCGCCGCCCACGCCTGCGCCAGATCGAACACGCGCTCGATCGTCGCACCGCAGTAGGTCGGGCCCGAGCCGTCGTCCTGTGCGGCTTCGCGTAGCCGTTCGTCAAGCCACTCGGCCAGCCACGGCATATCGGCCGCAGCCGAATCCGCGTAGGCCTCCAGCGCGGCACGCGCATGGCGATCCTGTTGCGGATCGAGCTCGATCCGGCTCAATTCCAACGCGCGCGCGGGCGCAATGCATTGCGCTCCGGACGGACTTCGAAGGGTCCCTGGTCTGAAGGACATGTCCTCTCCCCGTTGTACGACGGTAGCGTCAGGCATGGCCCCCGTGCCCGCCTTGCGACGTACCGTGGCCGGCGCGTCCGCTGGGAGCGGACGACCGGCCGGGTCAGTATACGCAGCCCGTCACGCAGTGAGGTTTAAGAATTGTCAGAGAGGCCCGGCCGGCGCGCGGCGCGGCGCGGCGCGGCAGGCGATGCGGGCCGTCAGCGGCGGCGCATCAGGAACACGAAGGTCTTGTCCTGCGTCGTCGATTCGACGATTTCGTTGCCCGTCTGTTTCGCGAACGCGGCGAAATCGCGCTGCGAGCCCGGGTCGGTCGCAAGCACCTTGAGGATCTGCCCGCTTTCCATATCGGCGAGCGCTTTCTTGGCGCGCAGGATCGGCAACGGGCAATTGAGCCCGCGCGCATCCACTTCCTTGTGAATCTGCATCGGCTTTCGACCTTCGAATGACGCGCCACATGCGGCGCGGGAGGAAGCCGCGATTTTACCGCAGCGCCGCCGTGCCTGCCCGGGCAGCCCGTGGCGCGGCATGCGCGGGTGCCGGGCTCACGCGCCGGAGAAGCCGCCCGCGAGCCGCTCGCGCAGGTGCCGCACGAGCGCGCGCACCGCGCTCGGCACGACCGGGCTGTACGGGCGGATCGCGAAAATGTGATCGCCGAACGCGCCCGACGGCCGCCAGCCGTCGAGCAACGCAACGAGCCGGCCGGCGTCGAGATCGCGCTGCGCGCTGAAATCCGGCAGCAGCGCGATGCCGAGCCCGCCGAGCGCGGCCTCGCGCATCGCCTCGCTGTTGTTCGCCGCGAAACTGCCGCGCACGGGCACGC
The DNA here is from genome assembly GCF_905339975.1 of Burkholderia sp. BCC1999. Taxonomy (NCBI): domain Bacteria; kingdom Pseudomonadati; phylum Pseudomonadota; class Betaproteobacteria; order Burkholderiales; family Burkholderiaceae; genus Burkholderia; species Burkholderia sp. BCC1999. The sequence continues at coordinate 32,965 of NZ_CAJPHP010000020.1, forward strand.
TCACGCGCTCGCGCCGCCGGCCGTGCGGCTCGAAGCTCCAGGCGGCCGGCTCGTTGTCGCGCAGGTAGCACAGGCAGCTGTGATCGACGAGCTCGTTCGGGTGGCGCGGCGCGCCACGTGCGTCGAGGTAGTCGCGGCTCGCGACCAGCAGCGAGCGCGTGTCGCACAGTTTCCATGCGACGTGGGTCTGCGGCGCGGTGGTCGTATGACGAATCGCGAGGTCGAACCCCTCCTGCGTCAGCGAATGCAGCCGGTCGGACAGGTCCAGCTCGATCTGCACGCCCGGATGCTGCCGCAGGAAATCGGGCAGGTGCGGCACGACCTGCTGGCGGCCGAGCGCGACCGGCACCGTCAGGCGCAGCAGGCCGCGCGGCTCGCCGGCCAGATCCTTCACGCGCGCGAAGTGCTGCCCGATCGACTCGAACGCGTCGCGCGTGCTGTCGACGAGCGTCTGGCCCGCATCGGTGAGCCGCACGCTGCGCGTCGTGCGGCGCACGAGCGGCACGCCGGCCGCCTTTTCGAGATCGGCGATGCGCTGGCTCATCGCGGCCTTGCTGATGCCGAGCCGCTGCGCGGCAGCCGTGAAACTGCCGGCCGCGGCCAGCACCGTCAGCGAATGGATATGCGGCCAGAGCGCCTGGACATTTTGCTGATTCATCCACCGATTATTCAGAATTCTGAACAGTGAATCAAGTTTCGCGGTCTTCTCCCGATTTGCCGGGGTGCATAGACTAGTCCCGGTCCACCCTCACCTCATCCCCAGGAGACACGATGAATCCGGTTCCCGCTTACACGTCCGACGCCGACGTCGGCCACTATGTCGACGGCGCGCCCGTTGCCGGCCGCAGCGGCCGCTTCCAGGACGTCCTCAACCCGGCGCTGGGCCGCGCGGTGCGCCGCGTCGCGCTCGCCGACGACAGCGAAGTGCAGCAGGCGGTCGCCTCCGCCCACGCCGCATTCCCGGCCTGGGCCGCGACGCCGCCGATCCGCCGCGCGCGCGTGCTGCACCGCTTCCTGCAGCTGATGAACGAACACCGCGACACGCTCGCGGCGATCATCACGGCCGAGCACGGCAAGGTGTTCTCCGACGCACAGGGCGAAGTCGCGCGCGGCATCGACATCGTCGAATTCGCATGCGGCGTGCCGCAGCTCCTGAAGGGCGACTTCACCGACCAGGTCAGCACCGGCATCGACAACTGGACGATGCGCCAGCCGCTCGGCGTCGTCGCGGGCATCACGCCGTTCAACTTCCCGTGCATGGTGCCGTGCTGGATGTTCCCGGTCGCGATCGCGACGGGCAACACGTTCGTGCTGAAGCCGAGCGAGCGCGACCCGTCGGCCGCGCTGTTCATCGCCGACCTGCTCACGCAGGCCGGGCTGCCGGCCGGCGTGTTCAACGTCGTGCAGGGCGACAAGGGCGCGGTCGACGCGCTGCTCGACCACCCCGACGTGCAGGCCGTCAGCTTCGTCGGCTCGACGCCGATCGCGGCCTACGTGCAGCAGCGCGCGGTGCAGTCGGGCAAACGCGTGCAGGCGCTCGGCGGTGCGAAGAACCATCTGGTCGTGATGCCCGATGCGAACCTCGAGCAGGCGGTCGACGCGCTGATCGGCGCCGCGTACGGCTCGGCCGGCGAACGCTGCATGGCGATCAGCGTCGCGGTGCTGGTCGGCGACGTCGCGGACCAGATCGTGCCGCTGGTGGCCGAGCGCGCCCGCAAGCTGGTGATCGGCGACGGGATGTCGCCGGAAGTCGAGATGGGCCCGATCGTCACCGGCGAAGCGCTCAAGCGCATCGAAGGCTATATCGAGCAAGGCGTGAACGAAGGCGCGAAACTGGTGGTCGACGGCCGCGGGCTGCGCGTGCCGGGCCGCGAAGCGGGCTTCTTCACGGGCGGCACGCTGTTCGATCACGTGACGCCCGACATGCGGATCTACCAGGAAGAAATCTTCGGGCCCGTGCTCGGCTGTGTGCGCGTGAAGGATTTCGGCGAAGCGGTCGACCTGATCAACGCACACGAGTTCGGCAACGGCGTGTCGTGTTTCACGAGCGACGGCGGCATCGCGCGCGAATTCGCGCGACGCATCCAGGTCGGCATGGTCGGCATCAACGTGCCGATCCCGGTGCCGATGGCATGGCACGGCTTCGGCGGCTGGAAGAAGAGCCTGTTCGGCGACATGCACGCGTACGGCGAGGAAGGCGTGCGCTTCTACACGCGCCAGAAGTCGGTGATGCAGCGCTGGTCGTCGAGCATCGGCAAGGGTGCCGAATTCGCGATGCCGACCGCGAAGTAAGCCAGCCGGCGAGCCGCCCGCCGATCGAGGTCGCGGGCGGCTCGCCGGCAGTAAAGGTCAACCGGCTTTCGAGCCGTGCGCGCCGTCGGCGGTCGGCAGGTACGACAGCTCGAGCCGGTACGCGAGCGCGACGAACAGGCTCTGCGCGAGGCCCATCGTGGCCGTCAGCGCGCGAAAGCCGAATGTCTCGCTGTCCTGCACCATCAGCGTCACCTCGGCCTCCCGCGCGAGCGGGCTCATCCGGCTGTCGGTGATCGCGATCACGCGCGCGCCGCGCTGCACGGCCTGCTGCGCGACCTGCACGGTTTCCTCCGCATACGGCATGAACGAGATCACGATCATCACGTCGCCCTCGCGCACCGAGCGGATCTGCCCGAGATGCATGCTGCCGAGCGCGCTGAACAGCCCGATGCGCTTGTCGGTGTGCTGCAGCGCATAGTCCAGATACACGGCGATCGGAAACGCGCGCCGCGAGCCGGCGATCCAGATCGCCTGCGTGTCGGCGAGCAGGTCGACGGCCTGCGCGAGCGCCTGCGAATCGAGCGTCTGCCGCAGCTGCTGCATGCCGGCAATGCTGCCCTTGATGAACTCGTCGGCGATCTGTTCGGGCTGCAGGCTCGACGAGCCCGCCTCGATCACGTCGCGCAGCCGCAAGTTGTACGCACGCCCCGGCGCGATCTGCTGCGCGAGCCCTTCGCGGAACAGCCGCTGCATCTCCGAGAAACCGGAGAAGCCGAAGTGCTTCGCAAAGCGCACGACGGCCGACGGCTGGACGCCGCATGCCTCCGCGAGCGACTGGATGCCTTCCAGGCCAAGCTGGTCCCGATGCGTTTCCACGTGTCGCGCGATCACCTTCAGGCGATTGCTGAGACCGTCGTATTCCTGCGTCAGATGCTGCAGGAACTGCTCGACGGTGGCGGGAGGTTTCTCGGATGAACTCATCGGATAGCGCGAAGTTGACGGCCCCGATGCGCGCGCGATGCTGGCGGACGCGGCCCGGGACTCACCTGGATACATGCATGAAGGGCGAATTTAATCACGTTTGCGGCACGGCCCGCGCCGCCCGCTCGCTCCCACGCGCTCGATCATCACTTGCACTCGCTCCACGGCAAGACTGGAAGCGATTGTCCAACGCTCTCGCGACGTCGTAAAGATTAGGGCGTGTACCGAGGCCGGCTGTCGGTGCGCAAACATGACGTTCCCCGCGCAGCCGGCCTGCCCTGCTCAGCGATAGTCGACCCAGACGCTGCCCGCGTCGGCGGAGCGCACGCAGTTCTCGACCCAGCGCACGCCCTCGACGCCCGCGTGAACGTCCGGATAACGGATCTGCTTCAATGCGTCGGCGTCGCCGCGATCGGCCGCATCCATCGCGAGCGCGAAGCGCGCGTAGAGATTCGACCAGGCCTCGAACAGTCCTTCCGGATGACCGGCGCCGATGCGGTCCTCGCGCAGCGCCTGCGGATGCAGGTAGCCCATCCCGCGATCGAGCACCTGCGCGGGCTGCCCCTGCACTTCGTAGCGCAACTGGTTCGGATGCTCGTCCCACCATTCGATGCTCGCCTTCGAGCCGATCACGCGCACCTTCTGGCTGTGCATCGAACCGGCGTTCACCGCGCTCGACCACACATAGCCGACCGCACCGGTGTCGTATTCCATGATCGTGAACGCGTTGTCCTCAAGCGGCGCGCGGCTCTTCACGAAGCTCTGCCGCGAGCACATCAGCCGCTTGATCTTCAGCTCCGGCACCATCACCTCGGAGATGTACAGCGGATGCGTGCCGATGTCGCCGAGCACGTAGCTCGGGCCCGCGAATTTCGGGTCGACGCGCCAGCGCGCGGCGGCGCTCGCGGCCTCGACGCCCTCGCTGTGGAAGCCGTGCGCGAACTGCATCTGCACGATGCGGATCTCGCCGAGATCGCCACGCGCGATCATCTCGCGCGCCTGCTCGATCATCTGGTGTCCGGAATAGCCGTACGCGACGCCGACGATCCGGTTCTTCTCGACCGACAGGCGCTGCAGCGCCTCGGCCTCCTCGGTCGTGAAGCACAGCGGCTTCTCGCAGACCACGTGCAGCCCCGCGCTCAGCGCGGCGCGGCAGATCTCGAAGTGCGTGTTGTTCGGCGTCGCGATCGACACCGCGCGGATCCCGTCCGGGCGGCGCGCCTCGGCGTCGAACATCGTCGCGTAGTCGGGATAGCAGCGCTCGGCCGCGACGCCGAGCTTCACGCCGAACTGGCGGCCGCGTTCGGGATCGATGTCGAATGCGCCGGCGACGAGCTGAAAGCTGCCGTCGCGCATCGCGGCCGACCGATGGCTGTAGCCGATCTGGCTGCCGAGCCCGCCGCCGACCATGCCCCAGCGAATCGAATGTCCAAGCAGAATCTGTCCGTCAATCATGATGGTGGTGTTCCTGGTGCGGGTTCAGTGAGTCATGCAAAGCCGGCCGATGCGAGAAACGCGCGGCTCGCGGCAACATCGCGCAGGCTCGTGCCGGCATTGCGCGGGTCGCGCTCCTGTTCGATCGTGATGTACCCGGCGTAGCCGATGTCGTCGAGCGCGCGGCGGATCGACCGGTAGTCGAGCACGCCGGTGCCGATCGGGCACATCACGCCGCGCGCGCAGGCGGCGAAGAACGCGATGTGCTCGCCCATCACCGCGTCGTACACGGCCGCGTCGATATCCTTGAAGTGCACGTAGTCGAGACGCGCCGCATGGCGGCGCAGCCAGGTTTCCGGGTCCATGCCCGAGTAATGCAGGTGGCCGGTGTCGAGACAGAGGCCGGCCGTGTCGGCCGGAATATCGGCAACGATCCGGTCGATCTCGTCCGCGAACTCGACGTAGCCGCCCGCATGCGGATGGATCACCGGGCGCACGCCGAATTCGTCGCGTGCGATCGTCGCGATCTGCCGGATGTGCTCGACCATCCGGGCCCAGCATTCATCGGACAGCCGCGGCGCGCGATCGGCATGGCCGGCCGCGTAGTCGCGTTCCTCGTGCCCCCAGTCCATCACGACCAGGTACGGCGTCGCGTAGCGCTGGCCGGCCTGCGTCGGCAATTTCGGCAGCCGTGTGATCAGCGCGCAGATGTCGCGCGTCTGGCGCAGCAGGTTCGGCAGGTTCTCCGGCGACACGAGGTCGTCGAAGATCGTGCCGGCGGTGATGCTCAGGCGCTGCCGCTCGAGCTCCGCGCTCACCACGTCGAGTTCGAGCGGGATGTAGCCGTACGGCCCGAGCTCGATGCCCGAGTAGCCGGCCTGCGCGGCCTCGGCAAGCACGTGCCGCCACGGCGGCAGGTGCGGGTTGTTCACGTCGTCGACGCCCCAGCAGCACGGGGCGCAACCAATTTTCATCGTCATGTCGGTCAATCCGGCGAGCGGCGCGTGGCCTTGGATCAGCCGCGATAGAACGCGGGACGGTCGGCCATCGCGATCGGCTCGACCGCGCCGCTCTTCTGCGCCTTCACGCAGGCATCGGCCGCGACCGCCGCCGCGTAGCCGTCCCACGCGGACGGCCCGGTCAGCGCGCCCTGCCGCACGCCGTCGATGAACGCCTGCAGCTCGACGTCGTACGATGCGATGAAACGCTCCTTCCAGTCGGTCATGATCTCGACCGACTGCCGCGCCGCATGCTTGAGCCCGACGGCCGGCGGATCGGGCAGCTTCGCGATGCCCTGCTCGCCGACGACCTCGCACTGGATGTCATAGCCGTACTGGCAGTTCACGAAGATCTCGACGTCGATGCGCACGCCGCTCGCGGTTTCCAGCAGCACGATCTGCGGATCGGCGAGATGCGTGGACGCATGGCGCGTCTTCTTCGGATAGACGACCTGCGTGCTCGTGTAGTCCTCGCCGAGCAGCCAGCGCAGCACGTCGAGTTCGTGGATCAGCGTATCGGTAATCGCCATGTCGGTCGTGTAGCGTTCGCCGACCGACTGGTTGCGGTGCGCGCAATGCAGCATCAGCGGCGCGCCGATCTCGCCGCTGTCGATCACGCGCTTCAGCGCGCGATAGCCTTCGTCGTACGGCCGCATGAAGCCGACCTGCACGAGCCGCTTGCCGTGCGCGACTTCCGCTTCGACGATCCGCATGCAGCCGTCGGCCGTCACCGCGAGCGGCTTCTCGCAGAACACGGGCTTGCCGCGCGCGATCGCGTCGAGCACGAACGCTTCATGCGTCGGCCCCCACGACGTGACGAGCACGGCCTGCACGTCGGCGGCCGCGACCACTTCGTGGCCGTCGGCGTAGATCTCGGCATCGAGTCCGTACTTCGTCACCGCGTCGCGCGCCTGCTGCGGATCGATGTCGTTAACGGCCACGACGCGTGCGCCGGACAGCGTGCGGGTCAGTCTGCGGATATGGTCCTGGCCGATCGCGCCGCAGCCGATCACGCCGATTTGCAAGGTCATCTACGAGTCTCCAGTCGTTCATCAGCGGCGCGGCCCGTGCCGCGCCGGTCAGCAATCGGTCAGCGCACGGTGCGATCGAAATGACGATCGACGAAGCGCTGGATCGTCTCGCGCATGTAGCGCGACGACGCTTCCGCGCGGTCCTCCCACGCGAACACGCACGACGACATCACACCGTCGAAGCCTGCCGCGCCGAGTGCACGGAAAAACATGTCCCAATCGATCTCGCCCTGCCCGATGTCGAGATGCTGGTGCACGCGGATCTGGTTCGATCCGGGCGGGTTCACGATGTAGCGCAGCTGGCTGCTCTTGCGGTGGTCGAAGGTGTCGGCCACGCGCACGTGCGCGAGGATCGGCGCGGCCCGCGCGATCATCGCGGCCATGTCGTCGCCGTAGTAGAACGTGTGCGGCGCGATATACGACAGCTTCAGCGACGGCGAAGCGAGATTCGTGACGATGTCGATCGCCGGCTGCAACTGCTCGATCCAGTCCTCCGGATGCGGCTCGACCGACAGCACGATGCGTTCGCGCTCGAGGATCGGCAGCAACTCGTCCATCGACCGGAACCAAGCGGCCTCGCACAGCTCCTTCGGGTTCGCGCCCGGCCGCTCGCCGACCGAACGCTCGGGCGACGCGCCGCGCCCGAACTCCGACACCATCAGCGCGCACTCCATCTCGACCGCCACCTCGATCGCCTTCTTCCAGCACCGCACGGCCCATTGACGCTCGTCCTCGAACGGGCTCGCCCAGCGGTACATCGGCTGCAGCGACGCGAGACCGACGCCGCTCGCGCGCATCGCCTGCCGGAACGCGGCCATGCGCTCGCGCGTCGCGCGCGGCATCACCCACCAGTCGAGAAAATCGCTGCGCGGCGACAGCTCGATCTGGTCGTAGCCGAGTTCAGCCACCGCGTGCGGCAACCGGTCGAGCGGCAGGTGGCGAATCATGTAAGGGTCCAGCGCGATCTTCATCAGGCTTCCTTCGCGAATGCGGTTACCGGCACGACGCGGGCGTTCAGCGACGCGTCTTCTTGTTGCGGTACTGGTCGGCGATCACGGCCGCGACGATGATCGCGCCCTTCACCATCTCCTGGTAATACGCGTCGATGCGGATGAACGTGAAGCCCGACGTCATCACGCCGAGGATCAGCACGCCGATCACGGTGCCCGTCACGCGGCCGAGGCCGCCCGACAGCGACGTGCCACCGATCACGACGGCCGCGATCGCATCGAGCTCGTACATCACGCCCATGCCCGACTGGCCGGAGATCGCACGCGCGGCCGTCACGGTGCCTGCAATCCCGCTCAGCAGCCCCGCGATCGCATAGACGAAGATCAGATGGCGCGTGACGTTGATGCCCGACACGACAGCCGCGTGGCGGTTAGCACCGATCGCATAGGTGTACTTGCCGAAGCGGGTATAGCGCAGCACGACGTGGAAGATCGCGGCGATCACGAGGAAGATGATCACCGGATTCGCACCCGCGCCGATGGCCGCGAACGGGTCGGTCAGCATCGACACCGGCATCCCGTTGGTGAACCACTTCGCGAAGCCGCGCGCGGCGACCATCGTGCCGAGCGTTGCGATGAACGGCGGGATGCCCGTCATCGCGATCAGCGTGCCGTTCAGCAGGCCGACCAGCAGCCCGACGCACACGCCGGCCAGCACGGGCCAGATGATCGGCAGGTCGGTCAGGTGCGGAAACACCGCGCGCGGGAAGTCCGACACCTGCGCGAGACTCGCCGATACGACGGCCGCGGCCGCGACGACCGACCCCGACGACAGGTCGATCCCGCTGGTGATGATCACGAGGTTCACGCCGACCGCGATGATGCCGATCACGGCCATCTGCAGCACGATGATCTCGAGCCGCTCGGCATTGAACAGGAAGCTCTGGCCGACGACGATCCAGCCGACGATCTCGAAGAACAGGCTGATGCCGACCAGCACGAGGAAGATGCTCAGCTCGGGCGGCCACTTCGTGTGCCGCGACTTGAGTGTCATGGTCTGCGCATCCGCGACCGGGTTCAGGTTGCCCATTTCTTTGTCTCCAATCTTGATTCGGCTCAGCGCGACGCGAGATCCATGATGCGGACCTGGTCGGCGTCCTTGCGATCGACGATGCCGGTCATGCGCCCTTCGTGCATCACCATCACGCGATCGCTCATCCCCAGCACTTCCGGCATTTCCGACGAGATCATCAGCACCGCGACGCCCTTGCCGGCCAGCGCGCTGACGAGCCGGTGAATCTCGGCCTTCGCGCCGACGTCGATGCCGCGCGTCGGTTCGTCGAGGATCAGGATGCGCGGCTGCGTGAGAAGCCACCGGCCGATCAGCACCTTCTGCTGGTTGCCGCCCGACAGGTTCTGGATTTCCTCGTGCAGCCCCGGCGACTTCACGCGCAGCGTCCGGCTCATTTCCTCGCAGTCGCGTTTCAGCTGCGCCTGCTGTACGAAGTTGAACTTCACGTAGCGGTTGCGGAGCACCGCCGCTTCCATGTTCGCGAGCAGGTCGAGATTCAGGAAGCAGCCGGTGTCCTTGCGATCCTCGGTGAGGAAGGCCATCCCGTGCTTCATCGCCTGCGCGGGGGTCGCGATCCGCACCGGCTTGCCGTCGATGCGGATCTCGCCCGACGTGGCCGGCACGACGCCGAACAGCGCCTCCGCGACGTTCGAGCGTCCCGAGCCGACGAGGCCCGCGACGCCGAGGATTTCTCCGGCGCGCAGCTCGAAGCTCACGTCGCGGAACACGCCGTCGACGCCGAGATCCTTCACCGACAGCACGACGTCGCCGATCGGCACTTCTTCCTTCGGAAACATCTGCGTGATCTCGCGCCCGACCATCATGCGGATGATGTCGTCGCGCGTGACGTCGCTCGATGCATGCGTGCCGATGTACTTGCCGTCGCGAAACACCGAGAACTCGTCGGCAATCTCGAACAGCTCGTTCATCTTGTGCGTGATGTAGACGATGCCCTTGCCCTGCTCGCGCAGCTGGCGAATGATCCGGAACAGGTGCGTGACTTCCTTGTCGGTCAGCGCGGAGGTCGGCTCGTCCATGATCAGCACGTCGGAGTCGAACGACACGGCCTTCGCGATCTCGACCATCTGGCGGCTCGCGACCGTCAGCGTGCGCACGTCGGTTTCCGGATCGATGTCGATCGACAGCCGCTCGAACAACGCGGCCGTCTGGCGGCGCAGCGCCGCGTGATCGATCAGGCCGAAGCGGTTCTTCGGTTCGCGGCGGATCCAGATATTCTCCGCGACCGTCATGTACGGCATCAGGTTGAGTTCCTGGTGGATCATCGCGATCCCGCGGTCGAGCGCATCGAGCGGACCGTTCAGCACGACCGGTTCGCCGTTGATCAGGATTTCGCCCTGGTCGGGCGTGTAGACGCCCGCGATGATCTTCATCAGCGTCGACTTGCCGGCGCCGTTCTCGCCCATCAGCGCATGAACGGTGCCGCGGCGCACGCGGAACTGCACGCCGTCGAGCGCGACGACGCCGGGAAAGGACTTGCCGACGCCGCGTACCTCGAGCACGCAGTCGGCGGCGGGAGAAGCCGGCGCGGCGGACGATCCGCCGGATGAAGCGGCCGGTGCATCGCCGCCGGCCATCGGGCGCGCGACCCTGGCTGTAAACATGGACGTTCCTCGACAAAGCGCGCGCGAACCCGGCGATGCCGGGCCCGCGCAGTTCAACGGACCGCCGGTCAGTGCTTGGCGTACTGGTTCATGTTCTCGGGCGTCACGAGCTCGAACGGCACGTTCACGTAGCGGTCGACCGGCTGCTTCTTCGCGAGCTTCAGCGCGGCGGCCACCGACTGCGCGCCCTGCCCGACCGCGTTCTGGTAGACCGACACCTTCAGCTCGCCGGCCTTCATCGACGCGAGACCGTCCGGCGTCGCGTCGATACCCGCGACGACCGTTTTCGGCGTCAACTTGCGCGCGGCCTTCAGCGCATTGATCGCGCCGATCGCCATCTCGTCGTTGTTGGAGATGATCGCGTCGAACTTCGTCCCGGAGCTCAGCCAGTTCATCGTGATGTCCTGGCCCTGCGTGCGGCTCCACTTGCCTTCGCGCTTGTCGACGATCTTCATGCCCGAGCAGTCCTTCGTCGCGATCACGTCCTCGATGTCCTTGGTGCGGGCGCGCGCCGATTCGTTGGACAGCTCGCCCATCAGCACGAGGAGGTCGCCCTTGCCGCCGAGCAGCTTGCACACCTGGCGCGCCTGCAGCGTGCCCGACTGCTTTTCGTCGGACGCGACGACCGCGACGCCGGCCGGCAGCTTGTCGAAATCGACCGGCTTGCGGTTCACGTAGACGAGCGGGATCTTCGCGGCCGTCACCATCTTCGTGATCTTCGGCGTCGCGTCGGTATCGACCGCGTTCACGATGATCGCGTCGACCTTCTGCGCGATCATGTTCTGGACCTGGCTCAACTGCTTGCCGACGTCGTTGCCGCCGTCCTCGATCTGCACCGTCGCACCGTCCTTCTTCGCTGCGTCGGTGATGCTGTTGCGCAGGATGGTCAGGAACGTGTCGTCGAACGACGCCATCGTCACGCCGATCTTCTCGGCATGCGCGAGCGGCGCAGCCAGGATCGCGGCGGCCGCGACGGCCATCAGCTTGGTCTTCATGATCAATCTGTCTCCTCATCTCCGGGGGGCGGAAGACGGCGCGTTGCGCGCCGCCGGGCCGAGTCCGATACGGACTGAAGCATCCGGATGAAACTGTAGATCACTTCCTCTACGATTTGGAAATTTATTTCTACGTGATTTCACCTAGGGAACTGGATTTCCAAAAAGTCTAGACTGCGTCCGTAGCCCGATTCCCTGCGGCAGGCAGTCTCGCGTCGTGCAGCGCACGTCACGGCGTGCGGCCAAAGGATCGGTCCCCTAATCCGCCGGCAACGCCGACCGCCGGCCGCGAGCGTGACACGTGATATGAGCCAGCTGAACTTTCCGAGTGACCGCCCCATCGATCTCGCCTGCCTCGGCCGCGTGGCCGTGGATCTCTATGCGCAGCAGTACGGCAGCCGCCTCGAAGATGCGCGCAGCTTCCAGATGTATCTCGGCGGCTCGTCGGGCAACGTCGCGTTCGGCGTCGCGCGGCTCGGGCTGAAGACCGCGATGATTTCGCGCGTCGGCGACGAGCAGATGGGCCACTTCCTGCGCGAGACGCTCGAGCGCGAAGGCTGCGACACGAGCCAGCTGCAGACCGACAGCGAGCGCCTCACCGCGCTGGTGCTGCTCGGGCTGAAGGATCGCGACACGTTCCCGCTGCTGTTCGTGCGCGAGAACTGCGCGGACATGGCCGTGCGCGCAGACGAGATCCGCGAGGACTTCATCGCCGGCTGCCGGGCGCTCGCGATCACCGGCACGCATCTTTCGACACCGGGCACGCGCGAGGCGTCGCTGACCGCGCTCGGCTATGCGCGCCGCCACGGCGTCGTGCGGATCCTCGACATCGACTACCGGCCCGTGCTGTGGGGGCTGACCGCGCGCGGCGCGGGCGAGAACCGCTACGTGCCGGACGCGCAGGTAACGCGGCAGCTGCAGCAGGTGCTCGGTGAATTCGACCTGCTGGTCGGCACCGAAGAGGAATTCCTGATCGCGGGCGGCGTGCCGCACGACCTGATCGGATCGTTGCAGGCGGTACGCAAGATCACGAACGCAACGCTGGTCGTCAAGCGCGGCGCGCTCGGCTGCTGCGTGATCGAAGGCGACATTCCGGCCAGCATCGACGCCGCGCCGACCTTCCTCGGCGAACGCGTCGAGGTGCTCAACGTGCTCGGCGCGGGCGACGCATTCCTGTCGGGCCTGCTGTCGGGGCTGCTGCGCGGGAGCGACTGGGCCGAAGCGACGCGCATCGCGAACGCGTGCGGCGCGATCGTCGTGTCGCGCCACGCGTGCTCGGCCGCGATGCCGACGCCGGCCGAACTCGCGCACTGGTTCGACGGCAGCCGCAATCCGGTGGTCGACGCCGACCGCACGCTCGCGCACCTGCATCGCGTGACGGTGCCGCGCCGCGACTGGGACGACCTGTGCGTGATGGCGTTCGACCACCGCAGCCAGTTCTACGAACTCGCGGTGCAGGCCGGCGCGGACGAAACGCGGATCAAGACGCTGAAGCGCCTGCTCGTGCGCGCGGTCGAACAGGTCGAGCGCGATCGTCATATCGAAGGTCACGTCGGCGTGCTGATCGACGGCGGCGCCTACGGCAGCGACGCACTCGCGTCGGCCACCGGACGCGGCTGGTGGGTCGGCCGCCCGGTCGAGCTGCCGGGCTCACGGCCGCTGCGTTTCGACGAGACGCGCTCGGTCGGCTCGTCGCTCACGCACTGGCCGACCGAACAGGTCGTGAAATGCCTCGTCCACTACCACCCCGACGACGACGTCGACCTGCGCGTCGAGCAGGAGCAGCGCGTGCTGGAACTGTGGGAAGCCACGCGGGCCAGCGGCAACGAGCTGCTGCTCGAAATGATTCCGCCGCGCGCGGTCACGCCGGCCGGCACCGAGGACGACGCGGTGCTGCGCACGGTCGCGCGCTTCTACAACCTCGGCGTGAAGCCCGAATGGTGGAAGCTCACGCCGCTGAGCGCGGACGGCTGGACGCGGCTCGCCGCGCTGATCGCCGAGCGCGACCCGCACTGCCGCGGCGCGGTGATCCTCGGCCTGAACCAGCCGCTGCAATACCTCGTCGACAGCTTCCGCTCGGCGACCAACCCGATCGTCAAGGGCTTCATGGTCGGGCGCACGCTGTGGGCCGATGCATCGCTGAACTGGTTCGCCGGCCGCATCGACGACCAGGCGCTGATCGACGAAGTCGCCGGCAACTTCACGCAACTGGTCGACGCGTGGCTCGGCCGCCGTGCCGCCGCGCGCGCCGCCGCAGCAGCCTGATGCATGTGCCCGTGACGACCACCCGACTCCTCTCTATCGACCGACGATGACCACCACCGTGAGACTGACCGTCAGCCAGGCGCTCGTGCGCTACCTGGCCGCCCTGCGCGCCGAAGTCGTCCAGCCCGACGGCCGCACCGAAATCCTGCCGTACTGCGGCGGCGTGTTCGCGATCTTCGGCCACGGCAACGTGGCCGGGCTCGGCGAAGCGCTGCATGCCGAGAACGACCGGCTGCCGACGTTCCGCGCGCACAACGAACAAGGGATGGCGAATGCGGCCGTCGCGTTCGCGAAAGCGAATTTCCGCCAGCGGATGATGGCCGCGACGTCGAGCATCGGCCCCGGCGCGACCAACATGCTGACGTCGGCGGCGCTTGCGCACGTCGGCCGGCTGCCGCTGCTGCTGCTGCCCGGCGACGTGTTCGTGTCGCGGCTGCCCGACCCCGTGCTGCAGCAGGTCGAGGATTTCGAACAGGGCGACGTCAGCGCGAACGACTGCTTCCGCCCCGTGACGCGCTACTTCGACCGCATCACGTCGCCCGAGCAACTGCTCGTCGCACTGCCGCGCGCGATCCAGGTGATGACCGACCCCGCGCAGTGCGGCCCCGTGTGTCTCGCGCTACCGCAGGACGTGCAGACTTTCGCGTACGACTGGCCCGAGGATTTCTTCGCGCCGCCGGTGATCCGGATGCGCCGGCCGCCGGCCGACGCGCTCGAACTCGCCGACGCGCTCGACGTGCTGAAGGCCGCGAAGAAGCCGCTGATCGTCGCCGGCGGCGGCGTGCTGTACAGCCAGGCATGGGACGCGCTGCGCGCGTTCGCCGACGCGCATGGCGTGCCGGTCGCCGAATCGCAGGCCGGCAAGGGCAGCCTCGCGTGGGATCACCCGCTGAACCTCGGATCGATCGGCGTGACGGGCTCGCCCGCCGCGAACCGCGCGGCCGCGCAGGCCGATGTCGTATTCGCGGTCGGCACGCGGCTGCAGGATTTCACGACCGGCTCGCATGCGCTGTTCGGCAACGCGACGCTGTTGAGCCTGAACGTGCAGCCGTTCGACGCCGGCAAGAAACGCGGGCGGCAATTGATCGCCGACGCACGTACGGGCCTCGGCCAGTTGTCGGCCGCGCTGGCCGGCTGGCACGCCGATCCGGCCTGGACGGCAGCGAACCGCGACCAGGCCGCCGCGTGGAACGCACGCGTGACCGAACTGACGACGCGCATCCCGAAGGACACGCTGCCGTATGACGCGGAAGTGATCGGCGCGGTGCGCGACTCCGCGGCCGACGCGGGACGCGACAGCGCGCGCGACGACCTCGTCGTCTGCGCGGCCGGCACGCTGCCGGCCGAACTGCACAAGCTGTGGCGCAGCGGCGTACCGGGCAACTATCACATGGACTATGCGTACTCGTGCATGGGCTATGAAGTAGCGGGTGGCCTCGGCGCGAAGCTCGCACGCCCCGAACGCGAAGTGATCGTGATCGTCGGCGACGGCTCGTACATGATGCTCAACGCGGAGCTCGCGACCTCCGTGATGCTCGGCCGCAAGATCATCGTCGTGATCCTCGACAACCGCGGCTACGGCTGCATCGAGCGGCTGCAGCTGAACTGCGGCGGCGCAAGCTTCAACAACATGCTCGACGATTGCGTGCCCGAAGGCGGCGAACGCTCGACGATCGACTTCGCGATGCATGCGCGCGCGATGGGCGCCGAAGCCGTGCACGTGCGCGACATCGCCGAACTGCGCCGCGAAATGACGCGCGCCCGCGCGGCGAAGACGAGCCAGGTGCTCGTGATCGACACCACGCACCAGCGCACGACCGACGATGGCGGCGCGTGGTGGGAAGTCGCAGTGCCGCAGGTATCCGAACGCGCGGGCGTCGAGAACGCGCACCGCGCGTATCTCGACGCGAAAACGCGGCAGCGGCGCTGATGACGCACGCTGCCCACGAACCCACCCCGCGAAAAAACACATCCGAACCAAGGAAGCACGTCATGAGCTGGAACGTCCGCATCGGCATCAATCCCCTGTCGTGGATGAACGACGACCTGCCGTCGCTCGGCGGCGAGACGCCGCTCGAAACGGCACTGAAGGAAGGCGCCGAAATCGGCTACGCGGGCTTCGAGCTCGGCAACAAGTTTCCGAAGACGGGCCCCGAGTTGAAGGCGAAGCTCGCCGAATTCGGCCTCGTGTGCGTGTCCGGCTGGTATTCGGGCTTCCTCGCGGAAGTCGCGCCCGGCATGAGCGACGCCGATGCGGTCGCCGCGGAAATCGAGCGCTGCCGCGCGCACATGACGAAGCTGCAGTTCAACGACGTGAAGGTCGTGGTCTACGGCGAATGCGCGGGCACGATCCAGGGCAGCATCGACACGCCGGTCGCGAAACGGCCGCGCTTCGTCGACGACGGCGCCTGGCAGCGCTACGCGGCGCGCCTCGACGCGTTCGGTGCGCACCTGCTCGCGACCTACGGGATCAAGCTCGCCTACCATCACCACATGGGCGCGTACGTCGAGTCGCCCGACGACGTCGACCGCCTGATGGCGCTGACCGATCCGGCTAAGGTGTTCCTGCTGTTCGACACGGGCCATGCGTATTTCGGCGGCGCGGCCGATCCGGTGACGCTGCTGAAGAAGCACGTGTCGCGCGTCGCGCACGTGCACTGCAAGGACGTGCGGCCGCAGGTCGTCACGCAGGCGCGCAACGGCGGCTGGAGCTTCCTGAACGGCGTGATCAACGGCACGTTCACGGTGCCGGGCGACGGCGCGCTCGATTACGACGCGACGCTGCGCACGCTGAAGGACGCCGGCTACGAAGGCTGGCTCGTCGTCGAGGCCGAGCAGGATCCGGCCGTCGCGCCGAGCTATGCCTATGCGAAGAAGGGCTACGAGTCGCTGCGCGCGATCGTCGACCGGTTGAGTGCCTGAGCGCTTGAGCCCCACCCTATTGCGGAGCCCCACCCCATGACGATTTCTCCCCTGCTGGTCAAAGCGTCGCCTGAGCGCGAAATCTGCAACGTCACGCCGGAATCGGCCGGCTGGAAGCATGTCGGCTTTCGCGCGCTGCGCCTGAAGGCCGGCGATACCGAAATGCTCGACACTGGCGCGCGCGAGCTGTGCGTGGTCGTGCTGACGGGCACCGTGCGTGCCGAAGTCGATGGCGAAACCTACGACGCGCTCGGCAAGCGCGACAGCGTGTTCGAGGAAATGTCGCCGGACGCGCTGTACGTGCCGGGCGGCAAGACCGTCACGCTGGTCGCGACGCGCGATGCGGAAATCGCACTGTGCACCGCGCCGTACGCGAGCGGCGACAAGCCCGTGCGGCGTCTCGACGGCGAACGGATGCGCCGTTCGGTGCGCGGGCAAGGCACCAACACGCGCTACGTCTGCGACATCCTGATGGGCGACAACCCGGCCGCCGAGCGCCTCCTCGTCGTCGAAGTCGTCACGCCGGCGAGCCACTCGAGCAGCTATCCGCCGCACAAGCACGATCGCGACGCGGCGCCCGACGAGACGTCGCTCGAGGAAACCTACTATCACCGGATCGATCCACCGCAGGGCTTCGCATTCCAGCGCGTGTACACGGACGATCGCAGCCTCGACGAAGCGTGCGCGGTCGAGAACCACGATGTCGTGATGGTGCCGCGCGGCTATCACCCGGTCGTCGCACCGCACGGCTACAACCTGTACTACCTGAACGTGATGGCCGGGCCGAGCCGCGCATGGGCGTTCAAGAACGATCCCGCGCACGAGTGGATGATCGATGCGGCGCCGAAACGCTGAAGAACGCTGAAGCATTGAACGGAAGACGGGCCCGCGCGCGGCCCGTGACGACGCGACGCCCGGCACGCGCACACTGAGCCGGCGACGCCACGGAGCCGCCATGGTGACGACCCATTTTCGCCTCGAACCCCACGCCTTCGACGACGACGCGTCGAATCCGGCGTTGCCGCGTTTCAATGCGGCCGTCGCCCGGCGGATGGGGGAAATCGCGGTCAACCTCGCGTCGCGTCGCGGGCTGCCGATCGCGGTGAGTATCGTCGGCGAGCAAGCGCCGTTGTTCTACTGCGCGCTCGACGGCAGCGGCGCAAGCGACAGCGACGCGATCCGCCGCCGGCAGAACACCGTGTTGCGTTTCGGCCTGAGTTCGCTCGCGGTCGGCGCACGCTTTCGCCGCGCCGGCTGGTCGCTGCAGTCGCAGGGATTGTCCGCCGACGACTATGCGCTCGACGGCGGCGGCGTGCCGTTGCGGATTGCCGGGGCCGGCATCGTCGGCGCGATGACCATCGCGGGGCTCGATTCCGAAGACAATCACGCGCTCGTCGTCGAGTGCCTGCAATGGCACGTCGGCGCGAACGCGCTGGCGATGCTCGCGTAACGACGCAATCGGCGCACGCGCGCCGATCGCGCAGTCCCGCGGGATCAGTTCAACCCGCCGCTCACGACGAGGTGCTCGCCGGTCATCCAGCGGGCATCGTCCGATGCGAGGAACACGGCCACCGACGCGATGTCGTCCGGCTCGCCGAGGCGGCCGAGCGGCGTCTCGCTGCGCACCTGCTTGTCGAGATCCGAACCGATGATGCCCGCGCTGTGCGTGCCTTCGGTCACGATCATGCCGGGGTTGATCGCGTTCACGCGGATCTTGCGCGGGCCGAGTTCGAGCGCGAGCACGCCGGTGATCGCGTCGACCGCACCTTTCGTGCCGCTGTACACGGCACTGGCCGGCGGCGTGATGCTGGTCACCACCGAGCTGATGTTGACGATGCTCGCGCCTTCGCCGAGATGCTTGACGGCTGCCTGCGTCATCAGCAGCACGCCGAACACGTTCGTGTCGAACTGCCGGCGATAGTGCTCCTCGGTGATCGCTTCGATCGCCCCGAATTCGTACACGCCGGAATTGTTGACGAGCACGTCGAGACGGCCGTACGTGTCGATCGCCGTATCGACGATGCGCTGCGCGTCGGCTGCCTTCGACACGTCGCCGCCGACCGCGACCGCACGGCCGCCCGCTTCGACGATCGCGCTCACGACCGCGTCGGCGCCTGCCTTGCTGCTCGCGTAGTTGACGACGACCGCCGCGCCTTCGACGGCCAGTGCCTTCGCGATGGCCGCGCCGATGCCCTTCGAGGCGCCCGTGACGATCGCGACCTTGCCTGCCAGCTTGCTCATGATTTCATTCCTCAGTCAGAAGACGTTCGATGGTTGGCGCCGTTTGCCGCGTGGATACGTTGCTGCGGCAACCGGCATGACTGGAAATTTACTGTGCGGCGCGGCAGCGATAAAGCGGCTCGCAACGAATTGACTGGCGGAGTTTGCCGAACAATCGATCACGTGCCGTCAGCCGGCGCTCAGCCACGCATTGGCGACCTCGCCGCCGAGGCCGTCGAGCGCGCCGTCGTAGACGATCCGTCCGCGCCCCATCACCGCGACGCGCCGTGCGAGCCGCGGCGCGAACTGCAGCCGCTGCTCGATCAGCAGGATCGCGACGCCATCGGCCTGCAGCGCGGCCAGGCAGGCGCCGACTTCGTCGACCGCGAGCGGCGCGAGCCCCTCGGCCGGCTCGTCGACGATCAGCACGCGCGGGTGGCCGGCCAGCGCGCGCACCAGCGCGAGCACCTGCTGCTCGCCGCCCGACAACCGCCCGGCTTTCACGTCCGCGCGCGCGGCCAGCAGCGGAAAACGGTCGAACAGGCGGTCGAGCGCCGCGCGTTCGGCCGAGCCGCGTACGCCGCGCAAGCCGAGCCGCAGGTTGTCGCGTACCGTCAGCAGCGGGAACACGTCGCGGCTTTCGGCAACGTAAGCGACACCGTGCCGCGCGATCTCGAACGTCCGCGCGCCCACGCATTCGGTGCCTGCGATGCGCACCGAGCCAGTCGTGCGCACGAGCCCCATCACGGCCTTCGCGAGCGTCGAGCGCCCCGAGCCGTTGCGGCCGAGCAGCGCGAGCGTCTCGCCCGGCGCAAGCGCGAGATCGACGCCGTCGAGCACGGGCTGCAATCCGTACCACGCGCGCAGGCCGCGAATGTCGAGCAGTGCGCTCATGCGCGGCCCTCGCCCAGATACGCGGCGCGCACGCGCGGATCGGCACGGATTGCATCGGGCGCGCCGGTCGCGACCACCGTGCCGCGTACGAGCACCGTGATGCGTTCGGCGAAACCGAACACCGCGTCCATGTCGTGCTCGATCATCAGCACCGTGCGACCCTGCGTCGTCGCGCGGATCAGCGCGATCATCCGCGCCGCCTGCGCGCGGCTCATGCCGGCCGTCGGCTCGTCGAGCAGCAGCGTGCGCGCGCCGCTCGCGAGCGCGATCCCGAGATCGAGCGCGCGCTGTTCCGCATAGCTCAGTTCGGCGGCCAGCGTGTCGCGCCGCGCATCGAGCCCGATGTCGTGCAGCACACGCGCGGCCGCGAGATCGACCGACGCCGATTCGCGCAGCCGGTTCCACCAGCGCCGCCGTTCGGCCGGCGCATGCAGCGCCGCGCAGCGCAGGTTGTCGAATACGGTCAGCCGCGCGAACGCACTCGTCTGCTGGAAACTGCGGCCGATGCCGAGGCGGCTCGCGACGACGGGCCCGCGCCCGCGCAGGTCGACGCCGTGCAGCACGACCCGCCCGCGCGTCGGCCGTGTCGCACCGGCAATCACGCCGAACAGCGTCGACTTGCCCGCGCCGTTCGGCCCGATCAGCGCATGGCGCTCGCCGGCCGCGATACTCAGTTCGACACCGTCGAGCACGGTCTGCGCACCGAAACGCTGCACGACGCCATGCAGCGCGATCGCGTTGCCGTTCATCGCGCGTCCTCCCGCTTGCCGGCCTGGCTGCCCTGCACGAACCGCGCGCGCCAGCCCCACAGAAGCGTGCCGATGCCGGCCGCCGAGCACGCGACGGCCCAGCCGGCCGGTGTATCGGCATCGATGCCCCACGCGCCGAATGCGAGACCCGAGCCGTCGTCCTGCGCGAAGCGCCATGCATAACCGAGCTCGGCCGCGCAGACGATCGCAACGCCCCAGAACAGGCACGCGCCGATGGCGCACAACATCCGCCACCGCTCGGCCGTCGGGGCATCGCGTCGCATCGCGTGTGCGAGTGCCCGCGCAATCCCCGCGATCCCGCCCGGCGCGGCCACGACGATCGCGACGAACAGCACGCCGAGATACAGCGCCCACGCGCGCGACACGCCCGCGACGCCGATGCTCAGCGCGGTCAGCACCGCGGCGCCGGCCGCCGGCCCGAAGAACGCGCCGGTGCCGCCGATCACCGCGGCGATCAGCACGGTTGCCGAGCGCGCCATCGACATGCTGTCGGGCGTCGCGATCTCGATGTCGATCAACGTCAGTGTGCCGGCGATACCGGCGAAGAACGACGCGCAGGTGACCATCGCGAGCCGCACGCGGCGCGGATCGGTGCCGAGCGCGGCAACGCGCGCCGGGTTGTCGCGCACCGCGTTCGCGAGCCGCGCGAGCGGCGTGCGCGTCAGCGCGTGCATGGCCCACGCCGACACGACGCACCACGCGGCGATCACCGTGTACGCGTGTGCCGGTGCACCGAAATGCCAGTTGCCCCACGGCGTGCCGCTGGCGCGGTCGATCGGCACGCCGCCGAGACCGCCGAACCACGCCGGCACGCTCCACGCGGCCGCCGCGACGCATTCGGCGAGCCCGAGCGTGATCATCGCGAACGCGGTGCCGGAACGGCGTGTCGCGAGCAACCCGGCGGCGAATCCGAATCCCGCGCCGGCCACGCCGCCGACGAGCGGCAACAACGGCAGCGGGCCGCCCATATGGTTGAACCAGTGCGCGGCCGCGAACGCGCCGAGGCCCGCGAACGCCGCATGCCCGAACGACAGCAGCCCGGTCGTGCCGAGCTGCAGGTTGTACGACAGCGCGAGCACGACGAGCGCGGCCGTCTGCGCGAGATAGCCGAGCACCGCGCCTTGTGGCCACAGCCACGCGGGCAGCACCAGGCACGCGGCGAACAGCGCCCAGCGCGTGCATCCGGCGAGCACGCGGCTACGCATCGACCCGTTCTCCGAACAACCCGCGCGGCCGCGCGACCAGCATCGCGACGAGCAGCAGGTACGGCACCAGCGGCGCGAGTTGCGCGATCGACACCGCGGCCACGCTGTCGGGCAACGCGATCCCGGCCCATAACGCGAGGTCGCGCAGCGACGTGTCGCTCGCGGCCGCGAAGGTCTGCGCGAAACCGACCGCGAGCGACGCGACGAACGCGCCGCCGAGCGAGCCGAGCCCGCCGATCACGACGACGGCGAACACGACCGACCCGACGGTCTCGGCCAGCGCGGGTTCGATCACCGCGAGCGGCGCGCCGATCACGCCGGCGAGCGCCGCGAGCGCGGTGCCGGCGCCGAACAGGCCCGTCATCACGCGCGGCACGTCGTAGCCGAGCGCCTCGACGGCCGCACGATGCGTGAGCGCCGCACGTACGACGAGCCCGATGCGCGACACGCGCAGCAGCGCGCCGAGCGCGACCAGCATCGTCGCGGACATCGCCATCATGAACAGCCGGTAGCGCGGCAACGCGAGGCCGAAGACGCTCACGGGCGCACCGTCGAACAACGGCGGCACGGGCGCCGGCAATGGCGCGAGGCCCCAGACGAGTTTCGCGCCCTCGCCGATCAGGTACGCGAGACCGAAGGTCAGCAGCAGTTCGTTGGTATGGCCGTGCGCCTGCACGCGGCGCAGCAGCGTGCGTTCGCAGCCGGCGCCGAGCAGCCCGACCGCAAGCGGCGCGAGCACGAGCGCCGGCCAGAAGCCCGCACGGGCCGCGATGCTGTAGCCGACATACGCGCCGAGCATGTAGAAGCTCGCATGGGCGAAGTTGAGCACGCCCTGCACGCTGAAGATCAGCGTGAGTCCGGCCGACAGCATGAACAGCAGCAAGCCGTAGCTGAGGCCGCTGAAGACCTGGAGCGCGAACGCGTGCACCGCGAGTCGTCAGGCCGTGAGCGGTTCGAGCGCGGCGCGCAGCGTGTCGGGCAGCGGCACGGGGCGGCGTGTCCCGCGATCGACGTACACGTGCACGAAATGCCCCTGCGCGGCCGGCGATGCGTCGCCTTGCGCGAACAGGCCGACCTCGTAGCGCACGCTCGACGTGCCGAGCTTCACGACACGCAGCCCCGCATCGACCGACTGCGGGAACACGAGCGGCGCGAAGTAGTTGCACTGCGTCTCGACGACGAGCCCGATCGTCTGCCCGTGCTCGACGTCGAGCACGCCCGCGCGGATCAGGTATTCGTTCACGACGGTGTCGAAGTAGCTGTAGTAGACGACGTTGTTCACGTGCCCGTAGACGTCGTTGTCCATCCAGCGGGTCGTGATCGGCAGGAAGTGGCGATAGGCGTCGCGCGGACGCGGCTGCGGCTTGTCGGACATGGCGATGGCGGTCAGGACGATGGGAACGACGAGGACGACGCGCGGCGGCCGTGCGGCACGGCACGCGGGCGAAAAGCGGAACGCCGCGTCGCGATCGCTCGCGGCGCGGCGGATGACACCCTGCGGGCAGGCCGGCCCGTCACTGGCCCGGCCGGTCGACGAACTCGAAATCGAGGCCGCGCGCACGCATCCAGTCGGCGAGCGCGACGCCCGTGCCGGCGCGCCATGGGCGCAGCAGCGGCGGATCGACGAGCCGGTATTCGAGCAGTTCCGGCGACAGCGCGACCGTGCCCGACGCACGCACGTGGTACGCGATGATCAGCTCGTTCTTGCGGATGAATTCGTAGACGCCGACGAGCGACACGTGCTCGGCCTTCAGCGCCGTTTCCTCGAACACCTCGCGCGCGATGCCGTCCTCGGGCGTTTCGCCGTTTTCAAGGAAACCGGTGATCAGCGCGAACATCCCCTCGGGCCAGGCCGCGTTGCGTGCGAGCAGGATCTTGCCGTCGAGTTCGACGATCGCGGCAACGACGGGCAGCGGGTTGTTCCAGTGCACATAGCCGCAGGTGTCGTCGGGGCAAGCCTGGCGAATGCGGCCGCCTTCATGGTCGGGATCGGCGCGCTCGGTCAGCGGGCTCGCGCAGCGCGGGCAAAAGCGGTAGTCGGCGGTGGTCATCGGTGAGGATCTGGCGAGCGCCGGACGGCCGCCTCCCGGCTGCCCGCGCACCCGCTCGGCGCGGGAAAGGCTTCATTCTAGCGAGTTTGCCGGCGGCCAGCCGCCGCCCGTTCGAACGGACGCCCGCGTGGCCGCCGCGTTGACCGTCATCGCTGCCTTCGCACCGCTCGCCGCCATCGACCGCCGTCCAGCACGATCTTCCCGTCGCGCGCATCCAGCCCGTGCGCCTCGATCGTCCCGCTGTTGTTCACCACCGCGTTCAGCAACCCGTTCGCCGCCCGCGCCGTCATCAGCACCTCGCCGCCGTCCGCCTTCAGCAGGCCGCAGTTGTGCGCATGCGCGTCCTTCCAAGACGGGCGGCGATCAGCACGCTCAGAAGTACCGCGCGGCCTGAACCCACATACCCGGCGCACGGGTCGGCGAATCGCCTCCCCCGCCGAGCGGCAATGCAGCCGTCAGCGTGACCTGACGATTCGTGCCGTACCAGTTCGCGCTCAATCCCGCCGACTGCAAATGTTGCTTGTTGCGCTCATGTGTCCACGGATGCCGGTTGAGCTGCACGTAACCCGCGTCGACAAATGTGCTGACCTGCCATCCCGGCGCGGCGAGATAACGCAACTCCGCGCTGGCCTGCCAGCCCTGATCGCCGCTACCGGCGCCGAGCGCGTAGGCGCGCACACCGTATGGGCCGCCGAGGCTGAATTTCTCCGATGAATCGAGATTGCGCGACGCAAGCTGCGCACTGGCCTGCGCATACACCTGGAACCGGCCGCCCACGGCCTGAATGCGCTGCACGTTCAGGTTCAGCTTCGTGAAGCTGCCGATCGCCTTCGTCAGCGCGTTCGCTTTCAACGCATCGTTGCTGCGCAAGCGCCCGATGCCGAACATCACGGAGAACCCGTTGCGGCCGCCGCCCATCCAGCCATCCTGGCTGTTCCCGCTGAGCCCGAATGTCCACAAGCCGACGTTCTTGTCGTTGCGCTGCGAAAAGACGCGGTATTCGTCATGCAGGTTCTTGTTCTCGTACTGAACCTGTGCGGTCAGGCCGAGATTGCGCGCACGCACGATCGGTTGCGCGACGTAGACGGTCTGCACGCTCGCGCGCCCACTCGCCTCGAGGTCGGAAAAGCGCCCGGCAAGCCGGTAATGCAGCGACGAATAGGCGACGACGACGCGCGTCGACGCCGGCCCGACCGGCACCTGATAGCCGGCGCGGTAATAACGTTGCCGCTCGTTGCTGACGAGCCCGCGCAGGCTCAGACGATCGCCGAGACGCAACGGCGCGTTGACGTCGACACTGCCGCCGATGCGATACCGCCCCGTCGCCACGTCGCCGAAGTTGTCGAATTCGAGCGATCCGGACGCAGGCGCCCCGCGCTCGGTGTCGACGACGAGATCGGTCGTGCCGGGCGCCTCGCCGGGGCGCAGCGTGCCGCGCGCGCCGACACCCGCCAGATCGTCGACCAGCAACAGGCTGCGCTCCAGACTGGAGCCGTGCACGACATCGCCCGCTCGCAATGCGGCGAGCGGCTGACGCAGCACGGCATCGAATACGCGGGAATGGTTCTGGATCTCGATGCGGCCGTAGCGCCCTTCGACGACTTCGATACGCACGACGCCGCCATCGATCTCCTGCTTCGGAAGATAGGCACGCGCGAGCACGTAGCCGCGCTCGCGATAGTAGGTGGTGATCCGCTCGGCCGCACGCTGCAGGTCGGCGAAGCCCAGCATCTCGCCGGTCAGATCGGCAACGCATGCCTGCAGCGTTGCGTCGTCGAACACGGTATTGCCGCCGATCTCGAACGTGCGTACCAGAACGCGAGGCCCGGTTTCGGGTAGCGGCTGTGCGGCGGCGCCGGACGGGACGATCTCGAGATCGGGCGCGGCTTCCGGCGGCAGATTCGGCCGTGACGTTTCGACGTCGCGTATCGCGGCTCCGGCGTTCGGTGCCTGCGCATACGCATGCCCGGGCAGGCTCGCGGCGCCCGTTCCGCACAACAGCGACATGCACATCGCACGGCCGACGCCCACGGCCATGCGCGGGATGCCGCGGCCCTCAATACCCTCGCCACACCCGCTAGCCGCGCGGGAGCCGGCAACAGGACAGCGGCCGATATCGCCCCGGCGACGGACCGCGATTCCAACTAGATCTACCCACATGCGTCACACTACCCGAGTCGAAATGCCGAACACGCTTCGGCAATCAAATGATCCGCGGCATGCTACAGATGGATAGTCTGTGTGTATGTAGATCAAGTACGAAATCTGCGCAGCGTTTTTCGTTCAATTTGAGACGTGTATCGGCTGGCTCAGATAGAACCATCGCAGTCCTATTCACTTTTCCGTTCGACACCGGCTTGCGCCGGCGTTCACCGCAAAGCCCCCCGCGCCAACCATCAGCACCGCGGCTGCGAGCCACAGTACCGGCGTAAACGATGCGTACCGCGCAACCAGCGGCGCCGCGACGAGCGGCCCCAGAATCTGCCCGATCCCGTACGACGCGGTCGCATAGCCCATCAGCCCGGCCGCGCGCTCGCCGTGCAGGCGTCGCGCCTCGCGCATCGCGAACAGCGTGATCGCGGTGAACGGCAGGCCGAGCAACGCACTGCCGACCGAGAACCCGGCCGCGTTCGGCCACACGATCCCGGCCACGATGCCGAGTGCCTGGGTCGCGCAGCCGGCCGCCAGCAGCAACCGGTTGTCCCAGTGCCCGGGCAGCCGCGCGGCCGAAATCGCGCCGACGATCAGCGCTGCGCCGAACATCGGCCAGAACAGGTCGGGCCACGGCGAGCCGGCCGGCAGCGCGGCGCGCGCGATCACCGGCAGGAACGTCGCGGTGATGATGTAGCCGAAACCCGGCGCCCCGTACAGCGCGACGAGCCACGCGGCGTCCGTGCGACGGCTTCGCGTGCCGGAAGCCGGTGCCGTCGACGCTGCCGTCGCGCCGGCGGCCGCATGCGGCGCGGCGACGGATGGCGGTGCCGCTTGCGCCGGCGCCGTGCCGAACGTGCGCCAGATCGCAACCGACAGCACGGCCGACAGCGCCGCGAAGCCCAGCCAGCCCGACGCCGCCCGCTGACCGGCCAGCGCGCTGCCGATCAGCCCCGTCAGCACGATGCCGACACCGGGCCCCGCGTAGATCACGCCGCTCCACTCCGGCGCATGCAGCTCGACCAGACGCCGCAATCCCCACTGCGACACGAACACGAACGTCCACGCGCTGACGACGCCCGCGACGAAGCGCACCGCGAGCCACACCGGCAGCAGGTGGCCGACGCCCATCGCGGCCGTCAGCAGCACGGTGGCCACGAGCCCGAAGCGGACCATCCGCGCAGGCGCGACGCGCAGCGCCGCGCAACTGACCGCGCCGGCGAAGTAACCCGCGTAGTTCGCCGATGCGAGCCAGCCGCCCGCCTTCAGGCCGATCGAGCCGTCGGCCAGCATCAGCGGCAACAACGGCGTGAACGCGAAGCGGCCGACGCCGAGCACGACGGCGAGACCGATCATGCAGGCCAGCGCGGCCGCGCGGGCACGACGGTCGGCCTGATCTGACGAAAGCACGCCGGCAGCGGCGGTCGGGGCATCGAAGCGGGACATGGCGGCAGCGGTCGGCACTCAGCGCGCCGGCCGGATCGGGAATCGGAGTGCTTCCATCGTAGCTTGACCAAACATTCTCGAAAAATGAATAATTGAGAATCGACTCATCCCTTGGAGAGAATCATGGACCTGGCCGCGCTGGCGATATTCCGGGCAGTCGTGCGCGAGAACGGCGTGACGCGTGCGGCGGCCAAGCTCAATCGCGTGCAGTCGAACGTCACGACGCGTATCAAGCAGCTCGAGGAGGAACTCGGTGCGGCGCTGTTCGTGCGCGACGGCCGCCGGCTGGTGCTGACGCCGGCCGGGCACACGCTGCTGCCGTATGCGGAGCGCCTGCTCGCGCTCGCCGACGAGGCGCGCGACGCCGTGCGCGAGGACACGCCGCGCGGCCGGCTGCGGCTCGGCACGATGGAAAGCACGGCCGCGAGCCGGCTGCCGACCATACTCGCGCACTATCACCACGCATGGCCCGATGTGTCGCTCGAACTGCAGACTGGCACGACGGGCTGGCTGATCGACCGGGTGCGCGACTTCGAGATCGATGCCGCGCTGTTCGCGCGCCCGCCCGAGCCGGGCACGTTGCCCGACACGTTCGAGACGGTGCCGATCTTCCGCGAGAATCTCGTGCTGCTGACACCGCGCGGCCATCCGCCGGTACGCACGCCGCGTGACGTGATCCTGCCGACGCTGATCGCGTTCGAGCGTGGCTGCACGTATCGCAAGTACGTCGAGCGGTGGTATGCGGCGCATGGCGTGAAGCCGGCGCGCGTGCTCGAACTCGGCTCGTATCACGCGATCGTCGCGTGTGTCGCGGCCGGTGCGGGCGTTGCGGTCGCGCCGCGTTCGGTGCTCGATTTGCAGCCCGAGACCGGCAACATTGCCGCGCACGTCATCCCCGAACTGGAGGGCATCGACACGCTGCTCGCGTGGCGGCAGGGGTACGCGTCGGCTGCCCTCGCCGCGCTGCGCGATGCGCTCACGGAGGCCGTGCAGCGGCCTGCCGACGAGGCGAAGCCGACGGTGACCGCGACGGCCTGACCCGTGTTCACGCGTCGCCGCATCGATCGACGCGCACAAACGAAACGACCCGACCGGCATCCGCCGATCGGGTCGTCTTTTAACTCATGCGATGCCGTCAGTGAAACGGCACCGCATCGATGACGTGACGATCAGAGCCGCTCTTCGACCCAGCCCTTCACGCCGGCCAGCGCGCCCGGCAGGTTGGCCGGCTCGGTGCCGCCTGCCTGCGCCATGTCCGGACGGCCGCCGCCCTTGCCGCCGACCTGCTGCGCGACGAAGTTCACGAGCTCGCCGGCCTTGACCTTCTTGCTCGCGTCCGGCGTGACGCCTGCAATCAGGCTGACCTTGCCGCCTTCGACGGCCGCCAGCACGATCGCCGCGCTCTTCAGCTTGTCCTTCAGTTTGTCGACCGTTTCGCGCAGCGTCTTCGCGTCGGCGCCGTCGAGCGTCGCGGCCAGCACGTACACGCCGCCGATTTCGATGGCCTGCTGCGCGAGCTCGTCGCCCTGGCTCGACGCGAGCTTCGACTTCAGCGCGCCCAGCTCCTTCTCGAGCGACTTCACCTGGTCCTGCACCTGCGCGATACGCTGCGTGAGTTCCGACGGCTGCGCCTTCAGCGCGGCCGCTGCTTCGTTCACGCGCGCGTCGAGTTCCTGCACGTAGCGCACCGCGTTGTCGCCGGTGATCGCCTCGACACGGCGGATGCCGGCCGCGACGCCGCCTTCGACGACGATCTTGAAGAAGCCGATGTCGCCGCTGCGGCTCACGTGCGTGCCGCCGCACAGTTCACGCGAGAAACCGAGGTCGAGCACGCGCACTTCGTCGCCGTACTTCTCGCCGAACAGCGCCATCGCGCCGCCCTTCACCGCTTCGTCGTACGGCATCACGCGCACGATGCCCGGCGCGTTGGCCAGGATCTCGTTGTTGACGATCTGCTCGACACGACGGATTTCGTCGTCGGTCATCGGCGCGTTGTGCGCGAAGTCGAAACGGGTCTTTTCCGCGTCGACCAGCGAACCCTTCTGCTGCACGTGCGCGCCGAGCACTTCGCGCAGCGCCTTGTGCATCAGGTGAGTAGCCGAGTGGTTGCGCTGCGTGCGGGCGCGGCGATGCGCGTCGATTTCCGCGCGCAGCACGTCGCCGACCTTCAGCGTGCCCTGCTCCAGCGTGCCGTGATGGCCGATCACGTCGGCCTGCACCTTCAGCGTGTCGGCCACCGCGAAGCGCGTCGCGGCGTTCGCGAGCACGCCCTGGTCGCCGACCTGGCCGCCCGATTCCGCGTAGAACGGCGTGTGGTCGAGCACGACGACCGCATCCTGGCCGGTCTTCACTTCGTTGACCGACGAGCCGTCGACGTACAGCGCAACGATCTTCGCGTCGTCGAACGCGATTTCCTCGTAGCCGTGGAACGTGGTCTTCGCGCCCGTGTATTCGAGGCCCTGCGCGGCCTTGAACTTGCCGGCCGCGCGCGCCTGCTCGCGCTGGCGCGCCATCGCGTCGTCGAATGCCGGCTCGTCGACCGTCATCCCGCGTTCGCGGCACACGTCGGCCGTGAGGTCGAGCGGGAAGCCGTAGGTATCGTGCAGCTTGAACGCGAGTTCGCCGTCGAGCACCTTGCCGCCCTTCGCCTCGACATCGGCCAGCGCGGCTTCGAGGATCGACATGCCGTGCTCGATCGTCTCGAAGAAGCGCTCTTCTTCCTGGCGCAGCACGTCGGTCACGCGCTGTTCGGCTTCCTTCAGCTCGGGATACGCGACGCCCATCTCGGCAACGAGGTCGGCCACCAGCTTGTGGAAGAACGAACCCTTGCGGCCGAGCTTGTAGCCGTGGCGGATCGCGCGGCGCACGATCCGGCGCAGCACGTAGCCGCGGCCTTCGTTGCCGGGGATCACGCCGTCGACGATCAGGAACGAGCACGCGCGGATGTGATCGGCGATCACCTTCAGCGAGTTGTTCGTGAGGTCGCTGATCTCGGTCACGCGTGCGGCGGCCTTGATCAGGTTCTGGAACAGGTCGATCTCATAGTTGCTGTGCACGTGCTGCAGCACCGCGGCGAGGCGCTCGAGGCCCATGCCGGTGTCGACCGACTGCTTCGGCAGGCGCGTCATGTTGCCCTGCGCGTCGCGGTTGAACTGCATGAACACGAGGTTCCAGATCTCGATGTAGCGGTCGCCGTCTTCTTCAGGCGATCCCGGCGGGCCGCCCCACACGTCCGGGCCGTGGTCGTAGAAGATTTCGGTACACGGGCCGCACGGGCCCGTATCGCCCATCGTCCAGAAGTTGTCCGACGCGTAGCGCGCGCCCTTGTTGTCGCCGATGCGGATGATGCGCTCGGTCGGCACGCCGACTTCCTTCGCCCAGATGTCGTACGCCTCGTCGTCTTCCTGGTAGACGGTCACCCACAGCTTGTCCTTCGGCAGCTGGTAGACCGTGGTCAGCAGCTCCCATGCGAACTTGATCGCGTCGTGCTTGAAGTAGTCGCCGAACGAGAAGTTGCCGAGCATCTCGAAGAACGTGTGGTGGCGCGCCGTGTAGCCGACGTTCTCGAGGTCGTTGTGCTTGCCGCCCGCCCGCACGCTGCGCTGCGCCGTCGTGGCGCGCGAGTACGGGCGCGGATCCGTGCCGAGGAACACGTCCTTGAACTGGACCATGCCCGAGTTCGTGAACATCAGCGTGGGGTCGTTACCGGGCACGAGGCTCGACGATCGGACGATCGTGTGGCCCTTCGATTCGAAGAATTTGAGGAATTTCTCGCGGATTTCGGCAGCTTTCATGGCGTGCGGGGACAGTCTGGCAAAGACGGCTTCAAACGCCGGCGCCCTTGACGGGCGCGCGACGGCATGGATTCGGAAACGATCGATTATACGGGATCGGGGCCGGCTTCCGGGCAAAGCGCCGGCAAAGCGGCTCGGCCCTCCGGACGGGCCGGGTGGGCCACCCGGACGGCCGATTCGCCTTAAGATGCTCGGCATGCCAATCGGCCTTGCCTGACAAGGCAGGCCAGCCATGAAAGGAGACAATTCGACGATGGGTGCCCTGAGCCATATCCGCGTGCTGGATCTCACCCGCGTGCTCGCGGGCCCGTGGTGCGCGCAGACGCTCGCCGATTTCGGCGCGGACGTGATCAAGGTCGAGCGCCCCGGCGCCGGCGACGACACGCGTCACTGGGGGCCGCCGTACCTGAAGGACGCGGACGGCGCGGATACCGCCGAGGCCGCGTACTACCTCGCGGCGAACCGCAACAAGCGCTCGGTAACGATCGACATCGCGACGCCCGAAGGCCAGCAGATCGTGCGGGAACTCGCCGCGCAAAGCGACGTCGTGCTCGAGAACTACAAGGTCGGCCAGTTGAAGAAATACGGGCTCGATTACGACTCGCTGCGCGCAGTGAAGCCCGATCTCGTCTATTGCTCGGTCACCGGCTTCGGCCAGACGGGCCCGTACGCGCACCGTGCGGGCTACGACTTCATCGTGCAGGGGATCGGCGGCTTCATGAGCATCACCGGCGAGCGCGACGGCGAGCCGGGCGGCGGCCCGCAGAAGGCCGGCGTCGCGATCGCCGATCTCGCGACGGGCCTCTATTCGACGATCGCCGTGCTTGCCGCGCTCGCGCACCGCGACCGGACGGGCGAAGGCCAGTACATCGACATGGCGCTGCTCGACGTGCAGGTCGCGCTGCTCGCGAACATGAACACCAACTTCCTCGCGAGCGGCAAGCCGCCGGTGCGCTGGGGCAACGCGCATCCGAACATCGTGCCGTACCAGACGTTCCAGACGAGCGACGGCTGGATCATCGTCGCGGTCGGCAACGACGGGCAGTTCCGCAAGTTCGTCGAGGCCGGCGGCCGGCCCGAACTGGCCGACGACGAGCGCTTCGCGACGAACCCGTCGCGCGTGCGCCATCGCGACACGCTGGTGCCGATCCTCGCGGAGATGGTGAAGGCGCGCGGCAAGGCCGACTGGATCGCCGTGCTCGAAGCGGCCGGCGTGCCGTGCGGGCCGATCAACGATCTCGACGAAGTGTTCGACAACGAGCAGGTGGTCGCGCGCGGGATGCAGGTGTCGCTGCCGCACCCGTGCGGCGCGGACGTGAAGCTCGTACGCAACCCGATCCGGATGAGCGCGACGCCGCCCGACGCGCGCACGGCCCCGCCGCTGCTCGGCGCGCAGACCGACGACGTGCTGCGCGACATGCTCGGTTACGACGATGCGCGGATTGCCGCGCTGAAGGCGAAACAGGCGATCTGACGCGTCAGGCTCGCGTGGTGGCGCTCGCCCGCCTACCGCGCGAGCGCGTCGAGCCAGCCTTGGGCGGCCGGCCAGTCGCCGAGCCCGCTGTCCGCGTTGATGTGGCCGCGCGGGCCGATCTCGCGGAATTCACTGCCCCACGCGTGCGCGCAACCGCGCGCGAACGCGAGCGAACCGTACGGGTCGTCGCTGCTCGCGACGACGCAAGTCGGAAATGGCAGCCGCTCATGCGGCACCGGGCCGAAGCCGTGCGCGTCGGCCGGAAACGCCGGCCCGGCGGGATCGGGCAACGCGACGAGCAGCGCACCGCGTACTTTCGCGAGCGCGGCCGGGCGCGCATAGCGCGTCGCCCACCATGCGGTGGTCAGCGTGCCGAGGCTGTGGCCGGCAATCAGTACGGGGCCGCGCGCGGCTTCGACCGCACGGTCGAGCGCGAGACACCAGCCGTTGCGGAACGCGCGGTCCCAGTCGGGCATGGCGATTCGCGAAAAGCGCGCGTCGGCACGCTCCCAGCGGCTCTGCCAGTGAAGCGGGCCGGAATTGCCGTAGCCCGGCAGGACGAAAACGAAGGGGTCGCTCATGGAGGATTCGTCGACGATTGGAATCGTGATGTGGCGTCGACGAAGTGTCGCACACCCTCCTCTCCCTGATGCTGCCTGTCAAAAACCGGGGATGTGCGTGAAATTCATGCGGGTCGTGACGCGTTCGGACCGGCGTCACGATCGGCCGGCGTTCAGCGGCACCCGCGTCGCGGGCGCCCGCCGGCCTCGATCAGCGTACGCCGGCGCCGACCAGGCCGCCTGCCGCCGCACCGGCGACGGTGCCGACCGGGCCGCCCGTGATCAGGTAGCCGAGCGCGCCGCCTGCGGCCGCGCCGATACCGGCATTACGTTGCGTATGCGTCATCGCGCATGCGCCGAGTTGCGACAGGGCCGCGACGATCACCGCGGTGCGAACGAGAAAGGTGGTCTTCTTCATCATGGTTATTGGCTTCCTTCCGCCCGGAAAAAAATACGAATGGCGGCGTTGTATCGGTAAAGCCATCATAGGAAAACCCGAACGGCGCGGGCAATCCGATTTACGTCGTGTTACAGCCGACACACACTCGATATATTGCGGTACGCAGCGCGAACGCACGGTGCCGGACCCGCAAGCCGCGCGGGACGGACCCCGGTCAGGTAGAATTACAGGATTAAACCGGCGCGACGCGCCGACACAACCTGACGCCAACCGCATGAGCACCGAACGCAACGACGCCCCCGCGGCTTCCAATTTCATCCGCAACATCATCGACGACGACAACCGCACCGGCAAATGGGGCGGCCGCGTCGAGACACGCTTCCCGCCCGAGCCGAACGGCTATCTGCACATCGGCCATGCGAAGAGCATCTGTCTGAACTTCAGCGTCGCGCGCGACTACGGCGGCGTGTGCCACCTGCGCTTCGACGACACGAACCCGGAAAAGGAAAGCGTCGAGTACGTCGACTCGATCGTCGACGCGGTGCGCTGGCTCGGTTTCGACTGGCGCAAGGACGCGGTCGATCATCAGTATTTCGCGAGCGACTACTACGACAAGCTGTACGAGTTCGCCGAGCTGCTGATCAAGCGCGGCAAGGCGTATGTCGACAGCCAGAGCGCCGATGAAATGCGCGCGAACCGCGGCTCGCTGACGGAAGGCGGCAAGCCGTCGCCGTTCCGCGAGCGCACGCCGGAAGAAAACCTCGACCTGTTCCGCCGCATGAAGGCCGGCGAGTTCAAGGAAGGCGAGCACGTGCTGCGCGCGAAGATCGACATGGCTTCGCCGAACATGAACATGCGCGACCCGGTGATCTACCGGATCCGCTACGCGCACCACTATCGCACCGGCGACGCGTGGTGCGTGTATCCGATGTACGACTACACGCACTGCATCTCGGATGCGCTCGAAGGCATCACGCATTCGCTGTGCACGCTCGAATTCGAAGATCACCGCCCGCTGTACGACTGGGTGCTGAACGAACTCGCGGAAGCCGGCATGTTCACGCGCCCGCTGCCGCAACAGATCGAATTCTCGCGCCTGAACCTCACGTACGCGATCACCAGCAAGCGCAAGCTGCTGCAGCTCGTCACCGAAGGTCACGTCGACGGCTGGGACGACCCGCGGATGCCGACGATCGTCGGCGTGCGCCGTCGCGGCTTCACGCCGGAGAGCATTCACCTGTTCTGCGAACGGATCGGCGTAACCAAGATCGATTCGTGGATCGACATGAGCATCTTCGAAGGCGCGCTGCGCGACGACCTCGACGACAAGGCCGCGCGCACGGTCGCGGTGCTCGATCCGCTGAAGCTCGTGATCGACAACTATCCGGAAGACCTCGAGGAAGCATGCACGGCGCCCGTGCATCCGCATCACCCCGATCGCGGCGTGCGCACGTTCCCGATCTCGCGCGAGCTGTGGATCGAGCGCGAGGATTTCGTCGAGAACCCGCCGAAGGGCTATTTCCGCCTGTTCCCGGGCAACAAGGTGCGCCTGCGCTACGGCTACGTGATCGAATGCACGGGCTTCGACAAGGACGCCGACGGCAACGTGACGGCCGTGCACTGCA
Source organism: Burkholderia sp. BCC1999 (assembly GCF_905339975.1). Lineage (NCBI taxonomy): Bacteria > Pseudomonadati > Pseudomonadota > Betaproteobacteria > Burkholderiales > Burkholderiaceae > Burkholderia > Burkholderia sp. BCC1999. The sequence goes on from NZ_CAJPHP010000020.1 coordinate 68,078, forward strand.
ACTACTTCCCGGACAGCAAGTCGGGCACGGAAGGCGCGAACACGTACAAGGTCAAGGGCAACATCCACTGGGTCAGCGCGAAGCATGCGCAACCGGCCGAAGTGCGGATCTACGACCGCCTGTTCAAGGAGCCGCACCCGGACGCCGGCGGCGCGAACTTCCTCGAAGCGCTGAATCCCGATTCGAAGAAGATCGTGCAGGCTTATCTGGAGCCAGGCAACGGCGACATCGCACCGGAAACGCGCCTGCAGTTCGAGCGCCACGGCTACTTTGTTGCCGACCGTGTCGATTCGAAGCCGGGCAAGCCGGTGTTCAACCGGATCGTCGGGCTGCGCGACAGCTGGGGCAAGCCGGCCTGACGGCCCGCTCCGCACGTGGCGGGCGGCTTCGACAGCCACCGTCGCGTGACCATGAAAAAACCGGCTCGAGGCCGGTTTTTTTATTGCATGCATCGAAGCGGAACACGGCCACGAATGCGGCCCCGCCTGTTCACCCGCCCGACAACCGCCGATGCAGCTCCACCAGCGACAGCTTCGTGCGAAACAGCCGCGCGAGGCTGCGGCTCGCATACGCGTCGATGTCGCCCGGCGCGGTCCAGCGGTACGCATCCATCTCGGGAATCATCGAGCCGTCGCGACGGCTCGGGAACAGCGACGTGCACGTGCAGTGCGCGGGATCGATCTCGCCTTCGGCCACCCGCACCGCGAACAGGTGCAGGTCCTTGTCGTGCCGGTACGCAAAGCGACCGAGATCGAGCAGCCTCGCCGGCGCGAATTCGATGCCGGTTTCCTCCAGCAGCTCGCGCAGCGCGGCGTCGACCGGCGTCTCGCCAGGCTCGCCCTGCCCCTTCGGGATGTCCCAGTGCGAGGTATCCGTCGCGTGCGCGAGGAACACGCGACCGGCCGCATCGAGGATCACGACGCCGCACGACACCGTGCGCGGCGCGCCGCCCCGCCTCATCACACGCGTGCTCAGCGCTTCTGCAGCTGCCACTTGCCCGCGGCCGTCTTGCAGTAGACGGGCTTGAGCGTCATCGTCTGGCCCTTCGCGGTGATTTCGGTGGCGATTTCGCGGCAGGTCTTGCCGTCGCTCTCGGACGTCGACGGCGTGAGCTTCGCATCGATCTGCGTGCCGCGGCCGCTGCTCTGCCACGTCGTGGTCTCGCCGTCCTTGCCTTCGTCGCGCACCTGCGCGGCGGCCTTCGCGAGCGACGCGCGGTCGGTCTTGCTGAAGTAGCTGAGCGGCGTGTCGCTCAGGAAGTTCAGGTTGTTCTGCGCGTGGGCGGGCAGCATCGCGGCTGCGCACGCGGCGCCGGCCAGCACACGCGTGACGACGGAAAGGGATGCACGCATCGACATGTTGTTCTCCTTGGATGTTCGATCGAACGGCGCAGTGCAGGCCGGCGAACCGGGGGCCGGCCCTCCGGCTCGCACCGCGCCCGTTAGCGAGCGAGCATAGCATGCGTGGCGCATCAGACGTCTTCTAGTGCCCGGCCGACGCGGCCGTCTGCTGATATCCGTCAGTCAGCGTGCCGAGGAATGCGATCACGTCCTTGATCTCGGCCGCGTTCAGCGCCGGCTGCTCGCCACGCTTGCGGTCGAACGGCGCTTCACGGTTGATGTTCGGCCAGTAGCGCTTCGGCAGGTCGTCGTAAATCTGAACCTTGCCGTGCACGACCGGGTAGAACTTCTCCGGATGGATGTCGCGCTCGACGTAGAAGCGCATCACGTCCTCGAGCGTGTGATAGACGCCATTGTGGAAGAAGGTCTTGCGCAGCGCGACATTGCGCAGCGACGGCGTGCGGAACAGCCCGCAGAATTCGTCGCGGCCCTTCAGGTCGGTGCGCTCGGGGCCGCACGCGCCGAGATCGTGGAAGCGTGGGTCGCGGTTGACGGGCAGCGCGCGGTTGCGCGGCACCGCGATCGCGATCAGCCCGAAATCGCTGAACTGCGGCGGCGTGCCGTCGAGCGCACGCTGGCTGATGTGGCAGCTCGCGCAATTGCCCTTCTTCTCGTCGTTGAACAATTGCAGCCCGCGCAGTTCGGCCGGCGTGAGCTGTGCATGGCCTGCGAGATACGCGTCGTACTTGCTCGTGTACGGCGAGAACAGTTCCGGCGTCTGCTCGAAGGTTTCGAGCGCGCGCAGCACAGCCTTGAACGTGGCCGCATCGTCGTCGAGCACCTTCACGCCGAACACCGCGCGGAACTCGTCCGCATACGGCGCGGCTTTCACGGCCTGCGCGACCTTCGCGGGCGAGCTGTTCATCTCGAACGGCGAAGTCAGCGGAATGCGCGCCTGCTCGGCGCCCGTATCGACGCGACCGTCCCACGTGAGGCCGCCCGTCGGGCCTGCATCGACGCTCTCGTCGCCTTCGTCGTCGGAATCGTGGAAGTGCTCGGTGAACTGCGGCACGCCCTGCAGGTACTTCAGCGACGGCACCGCGCGAAAGCCCGGATGCTTCATGTCGTCGCCGCCCAACTGCACGGCCAGCGCATTGGGCGGGCCGAACGCGTGATCGGGGCTGTGACACGACGCGCACGCGAGCTTGCCGGAACCTGACAGCGTAGGGTCGAAGAAAAGTTGCTTGCCGAGCGCCGTCATCCGGCGCACGCCTTCGTAAACTTGCGCGCGCGTCTGCGGCTGGTTCGTCGCGACCACGGCGCCGCTCGCGGCGACCGTTGCGGACGCAACCAGATTCGCGGCGCCCGGCGCACTCGCCGCGCTCGCAGCCTGTGTGGTCGGCGTACCGGCACCGGGCTGTCCGTCACAGCCGGCAAGGGTGACGAGCGCGGCGGCCAGCGCAAACGCGCCGGTGAGATGCAGCCACGAACGCGCGAACGCGCCGGCTGTCGGTTGGCGAGGCTTCATCGATTCGTCGGAAAGTAGGTTCAGGAGCGGCCGGAGTTTATGTCAGCCGCATGACCATTGCATGACGACTCGCCGACAGCTAATCGAAAGGACGCCTACACCCGCCTGTCAAATCGCACCCTCAAAATGCGTGCAGCCGGACATGCCACGGTCACCTCGCGAACCGGCGGTACACGAATGCGCCGGTTCCCCACGCGACAAGAGAGAGATAGAGAGTACAACGGATGAAAAACCACGCCTGGATTCGCTTTACACCGATCGCCGTTGCGGCGGCGGCCGCCCTCACCGCCTGCGGCGGCGACGACGTGCAGCAGCAAGGCCTGTCGACGGTGAAGAACGTCGTCGTGATCTATGCGGAAAACCGCAGCTTCGACAACCTGTACGGCAACTTCCCGGGCGCGAACGGCCTGCAGAACGTGACCGCGGCCAGCGCACAGCAGAAGGATCGAAACGGCCAGCCGCTCGCGACGCTGCCGAAGGTCTGGGGCGGCCTGACCGCGAAGGGCGTGACGCCCGCCGTGACGGAAGCGATGACGGCGAACCTGCCGAACGCGCCGTTCGCGATCGACGACCCGAGCGGTTTCAACACGCCGATGAGCGTGACGACGCGCGACCTGTATCACCGCTTCTACGAGAACCAGATGCAGATCAACGGCGGCAAGAACGACATGTTCGCCGCATGGGCCGACTCGGGCGGCCTCGTGATGGGCCATTACACGCCCGACGCGACGAAGCTGCCGCTGTGGAAGATCGCGCAGCAGTTCACGCTGGCCGACAACTTCTTCATGGGCGCGTTCGGCGGCTCGTTCCTGAATCACCAGTACCTGATCTGCGCATGCGCGCCGTTCTACGCGAACGCGGACAAGAGCCCGGCCGCCGGCTCGATCTCGGCCGTCGCCGCCGACGGCAAGTCGCTGCAACTCGCGACCAACTCGCCGGCATCCGCGCTCGACGGCACGCCGAAGTTCGTGAACTCGGGCAACCTGACGCCGGACTTCTACGCGATCAACACGATGCAGCCGCCGTATCAACCGAGCGGCAACAAGGCCGCGTCGGGCGGCGATCCGAACCTCGCCGACCCGTCGGCCGCGTCGACGCTGCCGCCGCAGTCGCAGCAGAACATCGGCGACCTGATGACCAGCGCCGGCGTGTCGTGGGCGTGGTACGGCGGCGCGTGGAACCAGGCGCTGCAGGCCGCGCAGAGCGGCACGGCGAACGTGATCTATGGCCCGAACATGACGGCGCCGAACTTCCAGCCGCACCACCAGCCGTTCAACTACTACGCGAACCAGGCACCTGGCAGCACGAGCCGCGCGCAGCACTTGCTCGACGGCGGCACCGACGGCAGCGAGTTCATCAAGGCGATCGACGCGGGCACGCTGCCGCAAGTCGCGTTCTACAAGCCGCAGGGCAACCTGAACGAACACGCTGGCTACACGGACGTGTCGAGCGGCGACCAGCACATCGCGAACGTGATCGCGCACCTGCAGGCGAGCCCGCAGTGGAAGAACATGGTCGTGGTCGTCACGTACGACGAAAACGGCGGCTTCTGGGATCACGTGTCGCCGCCGAAGGGCGATCGCTGGGGCCCGGGCACGCGTATTCCGGCACTGATCGTGTCGCCGTTCGCGAAGAAGGGTTTCGTCGACCACACGCAGTACGACACCGCGTCGATCCTGCGCTTCATCACGCGCCGCTTCTCGCTGCCGCGCCTCGCGGGCCTGCAACAGCGCGACGACGCGCTCAAGGCGAACGGCGGCCAGCCGATGGGCGACCTGACGAACGCACTGGCGCTGTCGCCGAACCTGTAACGGCATCGCGACGAACGGGCCGGTGTCATCGCCGGCCCGAACGCACGAAGGGCGGCCTCCCGGCCGCCCTTTTCTCATCGGTACGCGCGTGCGTTACCAGCCGTACTTCAGCTCGACGCCGGCGTAATCGGCGTTGTGCCCGCCCGCCTGCCGGATCGCATCGCCGACCTGGAAATGCACGGCCTCGATCGCACCGATCAGGTTCGCGGCGATCGTCCAGTCCGCACGCAGCTGCACGTACATCCCCGTCCACAACCCGCCCTTGCCTGCCGTGCCCGGCACGACCGCGTTGCCCTGCTGGTAGACCGCGTCGCCGGTCGTCTCGCGCCACTGGAAACCGAGCGCGCCAAGCAGCGACAGGTTCGACGACGGCTTCAGCGTCACGGACGGCTTCACGTGGATCAGGTTCGAGTAGCCCGTAAATCCCGCCAGCGTGAAGTAATAGCCGTTCGGAAACAGCGGATTGAAGGTGCCGACGCGGCCGTCGTGCGGATGCCGATCGCCCGACGCCGCATCGACCTGCAGCGCGACGCGCGGCGACCACGGCGCGTCGAGCCGGTAGCCGGCGATCGAGCCCACCGCCCATGCCCGGATCGAGCTGCTGCCGACCGTGCCCGTCTGCAACATCGTTTCGAGGTCCCAGTCGAAGCGGCCCTGCGTACCGGTATAACGCAGGTCCCATACGTCGCGCCGCTCGGCGCCGCTCGCATCGAGAAAGCGCGCGTTGCTGCGGTTGTAGCGCGACCAGTAGCCCGACAGGTCGCCGGGCCCGACCGACTGCCGCTCGAAGCGCACGCCGCTGAACGTGAGATCGCGGTTCGACACGTCGTCGAACGCGGACACGGTGCGGTTCTGCACCGGCTGCGTCGCGTATCCGATGAAGCGCCACTTCTGGTACTCGTAGTCGGCCCACACCGCATCGAACGCCTGCCGCACGTTCGGGCCGTCGCGCGCGGCGATGAAGCGCTGCAAGTCGAACGCCATCTCCTGCCGGCCGACGCGGAACTTGAACGTGCCGCCGCCGAGCGCCCCCGTGTAGGTCGCGAACGCCTGTTCGAGATCGAGCGGGTTCTTGTCGACGGGCGTAATCGTGTTCTTGCCGAATGCGCGGTCGTCCTGCAACTGCACGAAGAACTGCCAGTGCTGGCCGAGATGCGCGTCGGCATGCACTTCGACGCGCTGGATCAGGTAGGTATCCGATTGCGCGGAGCCGATGCCGAACAGCGGCGCGTCGTTGGTCTCGAGGCGCTCGCGCAGGTTCACGCCGAGCGACAGATTGGAGGCCGGATCGTTGCCGGGCGGGATGTATTTCAACCCGTCGAGCGGCGCGCGCGGCACGCATGGATTCGCGAGCACCGACCAGTCTTCCTGCCAGCGGTTGAACAGCACGGTCGGCCGCTTGGCCGTGCAGGTCGCGGCGGTGCCGTCAGTGGCCGATTGCGTTGTCGTCGCGCTTGCCGCTTCCGCGAATGCAGCATCGGCGCCCGCGAGCAGCAGCCCCGCGACGACCGACGCGCGGGCCGCACGATCGAAGCCGCGCACGCGATGTCTTCGTTCCCGCCACTGACTCATGCGTGCTCCTGCTTGACGGTGCCGGCCGCTTGCGACGCGCACAGCGCGAGCGCCGCCAGCGCGCAGACGGGCGCGAGCAGCGCCGGGAACCCGACGTGGCGGAACCCGAGCGCACCGCACGCCGCGCCGAGCGCGAATGCGACGATGGCCGGCAGCATCTTCGCGAAGCGCGCGCGGGCGTCCGCGCGCACGCTGTCGGCCGTGCCGGGAGACAACATGTCGACGACGTCGAGGATCGCCTGCGTGACGTTGCCGGTCATCACCGTGTTCGGCACACCGGCGCGCGGGATCACACGCGGATGCGCGTTCTGCACGCCCATCGCGAACGTGCCGACGATGCCGGCCACGAGCGCCGGCAGGCTGTCGGGATGCGTGACGGGCGTCGCCCACACGCCGGCCGCGCAAAAGCCGAGCAGCAGTACGGCCTGCACCGCATGCAGCGCCCGCGTACCCTGCCACGCGGGCCGCGCGGACATCGACCGCGCGATCAGGCTGCTCGCGATCACACCGCACACGAACGCGGGAAACACGCTGAGCTTCAGCACGACACCCTGGCCGAAACCCGCGATGCCCGCACCGATCAGCACGAAGTTGCCCGTCACGTGCGCAGTGAACAGCCCGAACAGCGCGACGAAGCTCAGCGTGTCGACGAAGCCGGCCACTGCGGCTAGGATCGTGTCCTCGTGCTTCATCGCGCCGCGCCCGCGTGGATCTCGGCGACGTAGCCGCCCGGGAACTGCACGAGCGCCGCGTCGCGGCCGTCCGACGTGAACGCCGGCACGAGCTCCGTCACGCCCGCGGCCTGCGCCTTCTTCAGCGTCGCGGCGAGATCGGTCACTTCGTAGCCGGTCATCTCGCGGCCGAACGGGTACGGCAGATGGCCGTCGGTGGCGAGCACCGTCATCTTGCCGAAGCCCGATTCGATGCGAATGCGGCGGTACGTGTCGTTCGGCCGGCCAATCTCGACGCCCGGGGCGTTGCGCACGTCGGACACGACCTTGCCGTGCGAGAACGCGACGAAGTCGCGTACGAGCTTGTCGGCACTTTCCGGCGACACGTACACGCGGTTCTCGGGCACCGTCTCCAGCGCGTCGTAGCGCGGCGCTTCGGTATGCCAGTACAGCTGCATGTTCACGCCACCCGGCCAGCGGATGATCGCGTCGCGGCCGATCGGATCGGGAAATGTGTCGACGACCACGTCCGCACCGTGCGCGCGAGCCGATTTCATCGCGACGTCGAGATCGGTGACGAGATAACCGGTGCGCTCCGCGCAGAACGGATACGGGATCGGCGTCTTGAAGCCGAACACCGAGATCGTGCCGACCGGCGTGAGCACGAGCTGCGACATCGTCTGGCTCGGCGTGGGCGTGACCTGGAACACGCCCTGCTTCGACTTCTTGCCGCCGAACGTCGCGACGAAGCTGTCGGTGAAGCGGTCGAAATCGTCAGGCGGCACGCACACGTGCGTCGTGTCGTACTGCGGGCCGACCGCCACGGCCGGCGTCGCGACGGCCTTCGTGACCGGCGTCTTCGCGAATGCGACAGGCGCGACGGCGAGACCGCCCGCGATCATCGCGGCGAGCAACACGGAACGAATGGTTTTCATGAAGGGTTTTCCTGGTTGTTTCATCGTCATCGAGTGGCGCGGCCGTCACCGGCCGCGTGCTTCGTATCGGCGAGCAGCGTCGCGAGCACGAGTGCCGCGATCAGTCCGAGATGCTCGAAAAAGCTATTGAGTGCCATGAAATGCTCGGCGCCCGTGCGGTTCCAGAAATCGTTCGCGACCGCCATCGCGACCAGCGTCAACATGCCGAGACTGCCGGCGCCGAGCCACGTGAAACGGTTGAACGCCACGCACAGCGAGCCGGCGATCTCGACCGCGATCGCGAGCGCCGCCCACAGCGCGGCCGGCTGCAAGCCGAAATGCGCCTGCTCCGCGACCGCGCCGCCGAAGTCCAGCGCCTTCGCGATGCCGCCGATCAGGTACGCGGACACCAGCGCCAGGCGCACGAGCGGCAGGACCCACGGCTGCGCGAGCAGCGCGCGGACCCATGCCGGATTGCCGACGCCGCCGGGGTTGGTCGGGGCCGCCACGTCAAACCGCCCAGCACGAACAGCCGAACGCGCCCCAGAAGCCCTTCGCGTCCGACGTCGGCAACGCACGGCTCCACGCACCCGCATGCGCGTGCCCGTGCACGTTGCACGCGCTCGAACAGCCGCATGCCGTGGCGGCTGCACGCTGCAGCGGCGCACCGTTGCGTTGCGTCGCCCCCCAGCCGCCATAACCGCCGTATTCGCGCACCGGCGACCAGTCAGGCATCGCGGGCGGAATCGGCGCGTCGTGCGACGCGAACGGCCCCGCGCCCCATACGATCCTTCCACCGACCACCGTCAGCAACGCGGACGTGTCCACGATATCGTCCTCCGCGCATGTGAAGAAATCGCGATCCGGGACCATCAGGTCGGCAAGCTGCCCGACCGCGATCCGCCCTTTCTTGCCCTCCTCGTTCGAGAACCACGTCACGTACTCGGTCCACATGCGCAGCGCGGTCTCGCGATCGAGCAGGTTGCGCTGCGGATACATCCGCAAGCCGCCGACCGTCTTGCCCGTCACGAGCCACGCGAGCGACACCCATGGGTTGTACGACGCGACGCGCGTCGCGTCCGTACCAGCCGACACCTTGAGCCCCTTGTCGAGCATCTTCGCGACGGGCGGCGTCGCCTCGGCCGCCTTCGCGCCGTAACGCTCGACGAAGTACTCGCCCTGGTACGCCATCCGGTGCTGCACCGCAATGCCGCCGCCGAGTGCGGCGATCCGGTCCATCGATTGTTCGGAGACCGTTTCCGCATGATCGAAGAACCAGTTCAGCCCGTCGAGCGGAATGTCGCGGTTCACCTTCTCGAACACGTCGAGCGCGTGGCTGATCGTTTCGTCGTACGTCGCATGCATGCGCCACGGCCAGCGGTTCTGCGCGAGCACGCGCACGACACCTTCGAGATCGTCTTCCATCTGTGCGGGCAAGTCCGGCCGCGCGACGCGAAAGTCCTCGAAGTCGGCCGCCGAAAACACCAGCATCTCACCCGCGCCGTTGTGGCGGAAGTAGTCGGTGCCGTCGTGATACGTGACGCTCTTCGTCCAGTTCACGAAGTCTTCCTTCTCCGCGTTCGGCTTCTGCGTGAACAGGTTGTATGCGATCCGCACAGTCATCTCGCCTGCATCGTGCAGCTTGCGGATCACCTCGTAGTCGTCGGGATAGTTCTGCGAGCCACCGCCCGCATCGATCACGCCCGTCACGCCGAGCCGGTTCAGCTCGCGCATGAAGTGGCGCGTCGAGTTGTACTGGTAGTCGAACGGCAGTTTCGGCCCTTTCGCGAGCGTCGCATAGAGGATCGTCGCGTTCGGATTCGCGAGCAGCAGCCCGGTCGGGTTGCCTGCCGCGTCACGCAGGATCGTGCCGCCCGGCGGCTCGGGCGTGTCCTTCGTGTAGCCGACCACGCGCAGCGCGGCCGCGTTCAACAGCGCGCGGTCGTACAGGTGCAGGATGAACACGGGCGTGTCGGGCGCCGCCGCGTTGAGTTCCTCGATCGTCGGCAGGCGCTTCTCGGCGAACTGGTGTTCGGTGAAACCGCCGACCACGCGCACCCATTGCGGCGCGGGCGTGATCGCGACCTGGCGCTTCAACATCTCCATCGCGACCGCGAGCGAACGCACGCCGTCCCAGCGCAGTTCGAGGTTGTAGTTCAGGCCGCCGCGAATCACGTGTGTGTGGTTGTCGATCAGGCCCGGCAGCACGGTGCGGCCGTCGAGGTCGACGACTTTCGTCGCGCGGCCCGCGAGCGGCACGATGTCCGCGTTGCCGCCGACCGCGACGAAGCGGCCGTCCTTGATCGCGACGGCGGTCGCGACCGGGTTCGCACGATCGAGCGTCGTGATGCGCCCGTTGTGCAGGATGAGATCGGGTTGAGTATCGGTTGCGCTCATGAAGTGTCCTCGATGCGGTCAGAAGCCGAGCCAGTGACGGACCGGCGCGATCGCCTGTGCGCCGATCAGCATGCCGGCCAGGCCGACGAGCGCGATCAGCGGCGGTGCCGGCGAGCGCACCTTGATCACGCTGTATACGACGCCGATCAGCACGCCGGCGCCCAACGAAAGTAGATAAGATTCCATAACGATTTTTCTCCCGGCCGGATTAGAATCACCTGCATCGCGCACGCACCCTCGCGGCACGTCGCATCCGTTTCGCTTCCCTGCCATCCATTCCGACCATGCAACACCTTCCTGATCTCGAAGCCTGGGCCATCTTTGCGCGCGTCGCGGAGACCGGTTCGTTCGCGAAAGCCGCCGACATGCTCGGCGTGTCGCAACCGACCGTGTCGAAAGCGATCGCGCGCCTCGAAAAACGTCTCGGTGCGATGCTGCTGTACCGCACGTCGCGCAAGCTGTCCCTCACACCGACTGGCGAACTGCTGCGCGACCGCGCGATCCGCCTGCTCGCGGACGCCGAGCTGATCGAGAACGAGGCGTCCGCACAGGCGCTCGAACCGCACGGCCTCGTGCGCGTGAATGCGCCGATGTCGTTCGGGCTGCGCCACCTGTCGCCGGTGCTGCCCGCGTTTCTCGAGCGCTATCCGCGCGTCGACATCGACCTCGTGCTCACCGATCACATCGTCGACATCGTGTCCGGCGGCTTCGACGTCGCGATCCGCATCGCCGAGCTCAACGATTCGTCGCTGCGCTCGCGTCGCCTCTGCGCGGTGCGCCGGCCGCTCGTCGCGGCACCGGCGTACCTCGACCGGCGCGGCCGTCCCGCGCACCCGCGCGACATCGAACAGCACGTGTGCCTCACCTACACGAACCTGCCGACGCCCGAGCACTGGCGCTTCCGTCACCCGGCCTCGGGCGACGAAGTCGGCGTGTCCGTACACGGACGCATCCGCACCAACAACGCCGACGTGATCCTTCCGGCGCTCGTCGCCGGTCACGGCCTTGCACTGCAGCCCGAATTCCTCGTGTGGGAAGCGATGCAGCGCGGCGAGCTCGAGGAAGTGATGAACGACTGGAAGATCGCGGACATCAATGTGAACCTCGTCACGCCGCCCGGCATGCTGCGCGCCGCGCGTGTGACGGTGTTGCTCGACTTCCTCGCCGAGCACTTCGCGCACGCACCGTGGGCGCTGCCCGACACCTGAACGCGCGATGGCCGATGGCAGGCGATCGCCGCATCCCGCGCGACGATCGCAGCCGGCGGCCCGTTACTTCGCCGGGACTGCCGCGACCGACTCGTGCGGCGTCGCGGTGCGCTGCGCAGCCTTGTGGACCATCGTGTATGCGTAGTCGACACCCATGCCGTACGCCCCCGAGTGCTCGCGCACGAGCGACATCACCGCATCGTACGTATCGCGGCGCGCCCAGTCGCGCTGCCACTCGAGTACGACCTGCTGCCACGTGACGGGCACGACACCGGCCTGCACCATCCGCTGCATCGCAAAGTCGTGCGCGGCCTGCGACGTGCCGCCCGATGCGTCGGCCACCATGTAGATTTCGTAGTCGCCCTCGAGCATCGCGCACAGCGCGAACGTCGTATTGCAAACCTCCGTCCACAGGCCCGAGACGATCACCTTCTTGCGGCCGTTCGCGGCGAGCGCATCACGTACCTTCTGGTCGTCCCACGAGTTCATCGACGTGCGTTCGAGCAGCTTCTGGTTCGGGAACACGTCGAGCAGCTCGGGGAACGTATGGCCGGAGAAGCTCTCGGTCTCGACCGTCGTGATCGTGGTCGGAATGTTGAACGCCTTCGCGGCCTTCGCGAGCCCGACGACGTTGTTCTTCAGCGTCTGGCGATCGATCGACTGCACGCCGAACGCCATCTGCGGCTGCTGGTCGATGAAGATCAGCTGGCTGTTCTGCGGCGTCAGTACTTCAAGTTTCGGATTGCTCATGGCGCAAGGTGTCCTGTGAACGAAAAAAGGGGGCCTGCCTCGACCGTCAAAACGGGAGGAGCCGGAGGTACGTCGGTGCCGGATCGTCATCCGGCTCGAAATATTTAAGCCGCAAACGCGCGGCGCGAACACCCAAGAAATGGAATCGATCCGATTCCGGAATCGATGCCCGATCGGGGCTACCCGCCCTTTTTTTCTTCACGCAAACCCGATACGCTTTCAAGACCTTGACGACACGCACCGCGTCGCTCGTCGGCCATCACGGGATACTCACCATGAAACCGTATTTCCTGTCGCTGTGCGCCGGCATCCTCGCCGGCGTCATCTACGGCACGCTCGGCGTGAATTCGCCTGCGCCGCCGATCATCGCGCTCACCGGCCTGCTCGGCATGCTCGCCGGCGAGCAGATCCTGCCGCTTGCGCGCAGGATGCTGTCGGGCCACCGGCTGAACACAGCGTGGCGCGACGCGCAGTGCAGCCAGCACATGTTCGGCACGCTGCCGGGCGGCACGACGAACGACCGCAAGCCGTCGTGATGTCCCCTATCACGACCGGCCGCTCATGACCAACGTCGAACTGTTTCATTACCTGCTGCTGTTGATCTGCGGCGCAGGTGCGCTCACGTGGCTCGCCGAACGCATCTCGATTCCACCGGCCGTCGTGCTGCTGCTCGGCGGCTGCGTGGTCGCGATCGCCGGCAGGCGCGTGCCCGACATGGACCCGGCGCTGCTGCTCGCGGCCGTGCTACCGCCGCTGCTGATGTCGAGCGGGTTCTACACCGCGTGGAAGGAATTCCGGCAGGAGCTCGCATCGATCGCGTCGCTCGCGCTCGGCGCGGTGGCGTTCACGACCGTCGCGGTCGCGGTGGCCGTGCATGCGGCCAACCCGTCGCTGCCGTGGGCCGCGTGCTTCACGCTCGGCGCGATCGTGTCGCCGCCCGACGCGGTCGCCGCCAAGGCGATCCTGCAGCGCCATCCGCTGCCCGCGCGGCTCGTCGCGGTGCTCGAAGGCGAAAGCCTCGTCAACGATGCGTCGGGCCTGCTGCTGTACCAGATGGCCGTATCGGCCGCGCTTGCCGTGTCGATCACGACCGCGAGCGCCACCGGCCTGTTCTTCTCGCTCACGCTGATCGGCATCGCGGTCGGCCTCGCCTGCGGCCATGCGATGTGCTGGGTGCTGCCGCGCCTGCGCGATCCGATGCTCGGCATCGTCGTGACCTTCGCGATGGCGTGGGGCAGCTACGGGATCGCTGAAGCCGTCGACGGCTCGGGCGTGCTGTCGGTCGTCACCTGCGGCCTGGTGCTCGGCGTGCGCCAGCATCGCGTGTTCGACGCCGACATGCGGATCAAGGCGAAGGCGACGTGGGAAGCGATCGTGTTCGTACTCGACGCGCTCGTGTTCATCCTGATCGGTCTCGCGCTGCACGCGATCCTCGCGCGCGTGAACCACGAAGGCGCGGTGCTGATGGCCGGCCTGCGCGTCGCGCTGCCTGCGACGGCCGCCGCGATCGGCGCGCGCGTCGTGTGGGTGTTCGTCGCGATGTGGCTGCCGGGCCGCCTGCGCGCGCCGCGCGCGGGCCACGCACCGTGGTCGTGGCGCGAGGCCATCGTGCTCGGCTGGTCGGGCATGCGCGGCGTCGTGAGCCTCGCGGCCGCGATCGCGTTGCCGAGCAACTTCCCCGGCCGCGACCTGATCCTGTTCAGCACGTTCCTGCTGATCATCGCGACGCTCGTCGTGCAGGGCGGCACGCTCGCGCCGCTGATCCGCGTGCTGAAGCTGCGCCCGGCCGCACGTCACACGATGTCCGAGCACGCGGTGCGCGCGCATACGTTCGGCGCGGCGCTCGCCGAACTCGATGCGCGCGAGCAACGCGGGTCGGATCTCGAACGCCAGTCGCTCGACCGCCTGCTCGCCGAATACCGCAACCGCGTCACGTCCAACGAACGCGCGCACCGGCAAGGCGCCGCACCGGCCGGCGTGCGCGCGCGCATGCTGCGCGTCGAACTCGAACTCGTCGGCGTGTCGCGCCAGGCGTTGCTCGACCTGCATCGCGACGGCAAGGTCGACGATGCCGTGCTGCACCGGATCGAATCGGAGCTCGATTTCGAGGAACTGCGGCTGCAGCGGCTGCTCGAACCGTAACGTCCGGCCCCGACGCCGGCCCTCCCCCTTTACCCTATGGAACTGCAATGAGCGAACTGTCCGTCGAAGCGAGCATCGGCTCGGTCGATTTCCTCGTCCACTTCAGCGACGGCGTGCACCAGTGGCGCGCCGACGAACCGGCGTCGCTCGGCGGCGGCGATGCGGCACCGACGCCCGTGGCGCTGCTGCTGTCGAGCCTCGGCGCATGCACCGCGATCACGCTGAAGATGTACGCGCAACGCAAGGGCTGGCCGCTCGCCGAAGTGCACGTGAAGCTCGCGCACGAATCGGGCAGCGCGGGCAGCACGATCGTGCGCCGCATCACGCTCGACGGCGACCTGACCGGCGAACAGCGCGAGCGCCTGCTGCAGATCGCGAACGCGTGCCCGGTTCACAAGATCCTCACGCATCCGGTCACGATCGACACGGCGATCGCCTGACGCTTTCCGCATCGACCACGAGAATCCCCACCATGTCCGCATCGATCAAGACCCTGCTCACGCCGCGCGAAAGCGACATCGGCAACCTCGTCGTGCGCCGCGTGCTCCCCGCGCGCGCCGCGCGCCTCGTCGGCCCGTTCATCTTCTTCGACGAAATGGGCCCGGCCGTGCTGCCGGCCGGCCGCGGCATCGACGTGCTGCCGCATCCGCACATCGGGCTTGCGACCGTCACCTACCTGTTCGACGGCTCGCTGATGCATCACGACAGCCTCGGCTTCCGGCAGAAGATCGTGCCGGGCGACGTGAACTGGATGACGGCCGGCCGCGGCATCGTGCATTCGGAACGCTCGCCCGACGAAGACCGTCCGCACGATCAGCCGGTGCACGGGATCCAGACCTGGGTCGCGCTGCCGGTCGAGCATGAAGACACCACGCCCGCGTTCGTTCACCACGCGGCCGACACGCTGCCGTCGTTCGCGCGCGACGGCGCGAACGTGCGCGTGATCGCGGGCACCGCGTTCGGGCTCACGTCGCCGGTCGCCGTGTTCTCGCCGACTCTTTATGCGTATGCGGAATTCATGGCGGGCGGGCAACTCGCGCTCGATGCAGAACACGACGAGCGCGGCGTGTATCTCGTCGACGGCGATCTCACCGTCGACGGCACGCCGCTCGCTCCCGCGACGATGGCCGTGCTCGAATCGGGCGCGACCGTGGCGCTCGCCAGCGCGAACGGCGCGCGCGTGATGCTGCTCGGCGGCGCACACCTGCCGGGCGAGCGGTTCATCGAATGGAATTTCGTGTCGAGCACGCGCGCGAAGATCGATGCCGCGCGCGCCGCGTGGGCCGATCAGACGTTCGGCAAGGTGCCGGGCGAAGAAAACGAATGGACGCGCCAGCCGGAGCGCAAGGCGCACTAGGCAATAGGCAGTTCGCCCGCAACGACGCGACGGCCGGCATGCATGCCGGCCGTCGTGCGTTTACGGCTTCAATCCCATCAATTTCGCGAGCGTCGGCCAGCGATCGAGCGACTCGATGAACGCGCGGCGCGCCTGTTCGTCGACATAGCGCTCGGGATCGAGCGCGGGCAGATGCCGCGCGAGACCGCGCACGTCGTTCGGCTGCGACAGGCGATCGCCGTCGCCATCGCCCGGGAGAATTACTGTTCGTCGATCCATACGCCATCCGGAGTTTTCACCGCGTAGCCCGCGGCCGTCTGCATCGTCACCGTGCCTTCGTTCTCGCCGACCATGCGCGTGCGCGGCAGGTCCGCCGCGTATTGCGCGAGCGTCGTGCCCGGCTTGAACGGGCTGTTCGACACCAGGTTCGACATCAACTGCGACAGCGCGAGGAAGCTGGCCGGCTGGTCGATCACGGTCGTCGCGCCATGGTTGCCCGCGAAGCCGACGAGCCGCACGCCGACCGGCCCGTGCACGACGCGCGGCGTCGGGATTTCGCGCAGGCCCGCGACCTGGTTCTTGTCGCCGCGCAGCGCGGCGCCGTGCTCGGGCACGAACACGATCACCGCGCGGCGGCCCGACTGCGCGATCAGGTCGGCAAGCCGGTCGAAATCGTTCATCAGCTTCGTCGCGCGCTGCGGGTACGAGTCGATACTCGTCAGCGAGCTGCCGACGACCCGGTTGCCGTCATGCAGGCTGATCGTGTTGTAGTACAGCGCGACCGGCCCCGGCACCGACGCGCGCTGCGCGTACCAGTTCGCGAGCGTCGCATAGTCGTCCTTGATCGCCGAACCGTCGAACGCGTGCATCGCGACGGGCGCGGCCGTGTTCGAGATCATCGGCGCATCGGCCACGCCGATGTTGTCGTGGATCACCTGCAGGAAGTTGTCGAAATGGCCGTCGTGGTTCAGCAGCGACTGCACCGAGTAGCCGGCGCGCGCCAGTTGCGAGAACAGGTAGCACTGCTGCTGCGCGGGCTTGTACAGGTCGGCATGCGCCTGCTGTCCGCAGCTCGCGCGCAGCACGCGGATCGCCGCCGGGCCGCTGTAGCTCGCGGCCGTGCTGAAGTTCGTGAACAGGTAGTCGAAGTGGTTCAGCATCGGATGGTTGCGCACCTTCGCCGCATCGAGGTCGTCCCACGACAGCGAGCAGACGTGCAGCACGATCACGTCGAACTGCGCGGCCGGATCGTTGCCGAGATGGCCGAACGCGACCTGCCGCTGCGACTCCTGGGCGCGGAACGTCGCGAGCGCCGCGTTGTGGTCCTCGGGCTGGTCGGCGCGCGTGGCACCCGTCAGGTTCGCCTGCTGCTGGGGCGGCGCGACGACGCGCGCCATCAACCCGCTGCCGGCCTGCCACAACGGCATCACGATCAGCACGGCCATCACGAACGTCGCGACGCGCAACCAGCGGTTGACGATGAAATAGACGATCAGCGCGCCGACGACCGTCAATACCAGCAACGGCGGCAGCAGGCGCGGCAGCAGCTCCATCCAGTAGTCCAGGCGGAACGTGCTCACTTCGCGCGCGGCGTCGACGAGACGCGCGAGCGGCGGCGCATGCATCTCGCGTGCGAGCAGCGGCACCGCGATCGCGATCGCCACGACCTGCCGGACGATGCGCCACGCGCGCTGCCGGATCGGCGCGCTCGCAACGAGTGCCACCGCGAACATGAGGTTCGCGAGCCAGAACGGCTGCAGGCGCCCGGTCGCGAACAGCGCGAACTTCAGGATGAAATACAGATTCCAGAACGTCATCTAACCCACTCCATGATGAGCGCCGCGTCAGTCGCGCGCCCGATCGAGTTTCGGCGCCAGCATGGCCAGCAGGCCACGCGCCGCACCCTTCCACATTCGCACATTGCCGTCCAGGCCGATACGCAACACCTCCTTCAGCCCGCCGAGCGGCGTGTCGAGGCGTTCGCCCTCGTGCCAGTCGAGCCAGGCATCCGCGCGGCCGAACGTGCACTGCACGAGCTGGCGCTCCTGTTCGAGCGTCAGTTCCTCGAAGCTCACGCCGACATGCGTCGGCGTCACGCGGGTCACGCGCACCGGGAACGGGAACGCACGATCGCCGCGCGTCACGCACACCGTCAGCGTGTCGCCGACGGCGAGCGGCAGGCCCGGCACCGCTTCGAGGCCGAGGCCGCCGGTCGAGTAGTCGCTCGTGAAGCATGCGGCCGTCGACCCGTCGGGCAGCATCAGCATGGCCGGCACGCGCATCGCGATCCGGTGCGTGACGCGCACCTGCTTGGTCTCGCGCGCGACGGCCAGCGCCGCGCCGAGCATCGCGAGGTTGTACACGGTCCAGCCGAGCGTGATCAGGATCGTCGACGCCTCGTCGCCCTGGTCGGCCACCAGCCGCCACAGGCCGGCGGCAATCGCGAGCACGTTCACCCCGAACAGCACGAGATACGGCTTCGACGTCGACCAGTCGACGTAGCCTTCGTCGATCTTGCCGCCCTTGTCGGTCACGTTGAACTTGCCGTGCTTCGGGCTGAAGAACGCGACCGTGGTCGGCAGCGCGATGTACCACGCGAGCACCGATTCGTAGACCTCGGCCCAGAACGAATGACGGTAGCGCCCCTGCATCCGCGAGTTCGCGACGTTCGCGAGCACGAGGTACGGGATCACGTAGCTCGCGAGCGCGAGCGACGACGCATTGATGAAGTACAGGTGGAAGAACAGGTACGCGAGCGGAATCGTCAGGAACACCAGCCGCGGAATCCCGTAGAAGAAGTGCAGCATCGCGTTGCCGTAGCAGATCCGCTGGATCAGGCCGAGCCCGCGCCCGAGGAACGGGTTGTCGATGCGGAAGATCTGCGCCATCCCGCGCGCCCAGCGCGTGCGCTGCTTCACGTGGCCGGCGAGGCTTTCGGTCGCGAGGCCGGCCGCCTGCACGGTCGGCAGGTACGCCGACGTATAACCGCGCCGGTGCAGCTTGAGCGCCGTGTGCGCATCCTCGGTCACGGTTTCCACCGCGACGCCGCCGACCTCTTCCAGCGCGGTGCGCTTGAGCACCGCGCACGAGCCGCAGAAAAACGTCGCGTTCCACAGGTCGTTGCCCGACTGCACGAGCCCGTAGAACAGGTTGCCCTCGTTCGGGATCTCGCGGAACGTGCCGAGGTTGCGCTCGAACGGATCGGGCGAGAAGAAATGGTGCGGGGTCTGCACGAGCGCGCACTTCGGATCGCGCAGGAACACGCCCATCGTCGTCTGCAGGAACGAGCGCGTCGGCACGTGATCGCAGTCGAAGATCGCGATGTATTCGCCGTGCGTCTTCGGCAGCGCGCGGTTGATGTTGCCGGCCTTCGCGTGGCGGTTATCGTCTCGCGTCACGTAGTCGATGCCGGCCTCGCGCGCGAACGCCTCGAATTCGGGGCGCTTGCCGTCGTCGAGCAGGTACACGCGCAGCTTCGCGCTCGGCCAGTCGATGCTCTGCGCGGCGAAAACCGTCGGCTTCACGACCGACAGCGGCTCGTTGTAGGTCGGGATGTAGATGTCGACGGTCGGCCAGGTGTCGGGATCGTCGGGCAGCGGTACGATCGGCCGGTCGAGCGGCCATGCGGTCTGCACGAAGCCGAGCAGCAGGATCATCCACGTATAGGCTTCGGCGCCGTACAGCAGGTAGCCGGCGATAGCCTCGACCGGGCTGCGGAAATCGAGCGTCTGCGTCGTGCGCCACCACACGTAGCGCACCGTCGCGAGCAGCGCCAGCGACGCGAGCGCGAGCGTCGGCAGATGGCCCGGCAGGCGGCGCAGCGCGAGTGCCAGCACCGCGACGATCGCGAAGAACGCGAACTGCGCGCCGGGCATCAGCGGCGACATCCCGGCCGCGGCCCAGAGCAGCGCGCCGGCCACGAGCAGCAGCGGTGCGAGCCAGCGGCGCCGGCCGACGCCATTCGCGCGTGCATCGAGCCAGCCGCCCCAGCGCACCCACGGCAGGCGTTCGAGCAACGCGTCGATGCGCCGGCCGACCGCGCGCACGGCCACGTAGACGGGCACGACGGTCTTGTCGAACCACGCAAGCGGATCGCGCGCGGGCCGGCCATCGGCTGCGCGCGGCGCGCGCACGATCGCGCGCCACAGCCATTCGCGCGGACTGAGCGGCTGCAGCACGCCCCAGTCGTGCGCGAGCCGCAGGAACGCGACGCGCACCCAACGGCGCACGTGATCGGGCCGGCCGGGCCGCGGCGCGTGGAAGAACAGCCGCACGAGCCAGTCGACCAGCGTGCGCTCGGCCGGCAGCCCGATGCCGCGTGCGCACCAGTCGGCCACACGGCGGCCGAACATGCGCAGCCGCGGCGCGAACGCGGGCTTCATCGCGCCGCTCCGGTGCGGCCCGCGGCGACGGCCGTCAGCCACGCATGAACCCAGTTCGCGATGCCGTTCAGGTCGTGCGACACCTGCGAATACGGCGCGTCGTCGAAGATCCAGCTGCCGCGTGCGAGCGCTTCGGGCACCGCCGCGTCGACGTGGATCCGCTGTTCGAGCATCGATGCCGGCCCCGCGACCGCGCGCAGCATCGCGAGCGCATCGCGCTGCATGTCGCGTGCCGGATTCAGCCGGTTCACGACGATCTGCAGTTCACCGGCGCCGGCCCGGAGCGCACCGAGCCGCGCGGCCGTCGTCGCGCAGGCGGTCGGCTCCGGCGGCACGACGACGAGCGTCAGGTCCGCGCGGCGGATCGCCTGCTCGGCCTGCGGCGACGGATAGCGTGCGGTGTCGACCAGCACGACGCCCTCGGCCGGCAGCGCAATCTCGTCCAGCGCGCGCGACAACCATGCGGGATCGGCCACGAGCCGCGCATCGCATGCGGCGGCATCGGCGGCATCGACTTGTCCGTACGGCACGAACAGCACGCCGTCGGCATTGCGCCACGTATGCGCATGCCACGGCTCGGCGCCGCCGAGCACGCTTTGCGCGAGGCCGTGTTCGGCCAGCGTGTCGAGGCCGAGCGTCGCGCCCATCAGGTTCTGCGCATCGAATTCGACGGCGACGACCGGCCGTCCGCGGCGCGCAAGCAGCACCGCGAGCGCGGCGGCAAGCGTCGTGCGGCCCGCGCCGCCGGTCGTCGACGTAATGGCGATCGTCTTCATCGTGCCGCCTTGTCGCCGCCAACGGAGCCGGGCAGCAACCGGCCGCGCAACGCGACCGGCACGAGTTCGCACGGCACGGCGTCGTGCCGGTCGATCCCGCGCGGCGCATGGAAGCCGCGGCCGATGCCGAGGTGCTGAGCGATGATCCACACCGGCACCGCGATCACGATGCCGCCAATGAAACCGATGACGAGTGCGGCAATCATGCGCGCTCCTGCTTGCGCAGCGGCATCGCGCTGCGGGTAGCGCCGCGCGCACGCGCGGCGGGAATGACGGGATGCGGCGCCGGTGCGTCGACGGCTTCGGCCGCCGGCGTCGCACCGATCGCCTCGAGCGCGACGATTGCATCGATTTCCGCGATCGCCTCGCTTGCTTCGGCCGGGCTCACGCCGAGCTCGGCGCCCGCGGGCGGCGTGCGCACGCCGCCGGCCGGGCGCGTCGCGGCGAACAGGTCACTGTAGTCGGCGATCGGCGTGCGGCGGTTCTCGGCCTTCAGCGCGTCGAGCTCGGTGTCGATGCTGCCCTGCCCGAGGCACACGACGCGATCGGACAGCGTGTCGACCGGCACGTCGAAGATCCGCGCGAGCGCATCGTCGGCGTCGACCGGTTCGCACGCGAACAGGAACACGAACAGATGTCCGGGGTCGGCCGTCACGACGTCGCCCGCGCGGCGCGGATGGCATTGCCGCAATGCGTCGACATGCGACACGCCAGGCAGCAGCGTGATCTTCGCGAGCGTGTGCGGCAGCGCGAGCACGGCGCCTCGATCGAGCACCGCGCGAATACGCAGGCAGAACGCGCCGACCGGCAGATAGCCGAGCACCGAATCGCCGAGTGCGGCCGCGAGCGCCGCGCGATAGTCAGGTGCGACGGGCCGCGCGTAGAGCTGGCCGCGCAGCGCATGCACGGCCGCCTGCATCCGCGAGACCGGCAAATCGCGCGCGACGACGCGGTTCGCGCCGACGCTCAGCACGAGCATCTCGAACTGCTGGCGCAGCACCTCGCCGCGTTCGACGACCGCGATCTTCAGCGCGCCGCCGCATTGCCGGCGCAACGCATGCACGTCCGCGCACAACGCTTCGAGCTGCGCATGCGAACGGAACGCGAGCACCGCGGTCGCGGCCTGGGCATGCGCGCACGCCGCGACGACGGCCGCGTTGTCTTCGACGATTTCCCAGTCGGCAGGCACGCGATTCGTGCCGTCGAGCACCGCGCGGCTGACGACGACACGATCCTCGTCGCTCGCGAGCTTCATCCGGTGCGCCGGTTCGGTCGCACCGCCATCGACGCTCGCGGACAGCCGGCCTCCCGGCGCAAAGCGCAGCGGCCGCACTTCCCCGGCCGCAAGCGTGTCGCCCGCCCGCCAGAAATCGACGATCCACAGCAGTTCGCCGTGCGTGCGCTGCAACTGCGCGACGCCCGAACAGATACCGTGGAAGCCGCTGCGCGGCGTGCGGTCCGCATCGCGCACGAGCGGCGCATCGTCGGTGCGCACGACGTCGCCTGCCCGCGCGGACTCGGGATCGAGCAGCAGCACGAGCGCGATCCGGCGTGTCCGGCACCAGTCGGCCAGTGCGTGCGCTTCATCCGCGAGCGCGACCGGGTCGTCCCAGCTGAACCAGCGCTGCGCGCCTTCGACGAAATACAGCGAACGCGCGCGGAAACCGTAGCGCTTCATCGCACGCAGGCCGCCGGTCAGCCGCGCGAACGGGCCCGGCGCCGCGCGGCGCGGCGCGTCGGCGGTTGCGCGCGCGCCATCGCCTTCGGCCGGCTCGGCCGCCGGCGGCATCGCCAGCACGTTCAGGTTGCGCGGCCAGCCGGCCGGCTGCGCGCCACCTGCGAAACCGAGCGATTCCATCTGGCCGGCGACGCGTGCCGCATCGCGCGCGAGCACGACCGTCACGTCGCGCGTACGTGCCTGTCGCGCGCTTTCCCAGACGAGCGCGTCGCACGCCGGCGTGCCGCCGGCCGCGTAGATCGCGTACAGGCCGCCCGCCTCCAGTTGCGTCCATGTGTCGGGCAGGCCGTCGATCGCGAGCCGGCTCAGCGGGCCGACGCGGCCGCCGGCCGGCCCCATGCGCAGCAACGCGCGCAAGCGGCCCGGCAAGCCGGCGGCGCCGAGCACGGGACGGGTGGCATCGAATTCCGTATTCACGCGTTCCCCTAGTAATCCGAATAAAGCCGTACCGGCGTCGGCGTGACGAGCCAGCTACGCTGCGCGCGTGCATCGAACGCATAGCGCAGGTACACGAGCGCTGAACTCGGCGCATAGTCGTGCGACCGGTCGATCTGCAGTTGCGCGCCGACGCTCAGGTGCGGATTCACGCGGTACTCGACGATGCCGTTGAAGCCGTACGAGAACGACACGCCGCGTGTCGAGCTGCCCGCGTACACGAACCCGGCCACGACCTGCTCGGCCCGCTGGCCCGAGAACGTCGGGTAGTACAGCGAATCCTTCTCGTAGCTGTTCGAGATCCCGCCCGTGAAGGTCAGGTCCCACGACAGCGCGTCGCGCCGCCCCGCCCATTCGATCGGCACGCCGAGCGACAGGTAGCGCTGCGGGCTGTAGTAACCGCCCTGCCCGTACGTGTAGTAGCGCAGGTTCTGCGCGTAGTGCCACGCACTGCCGACGAGACCGGTGTTGACCTTCATCGTCGCGCGCTCGTACACGGGCACCGTGAAGCCGGTGCGCAGCGTGACTTCCGCGTTGCGTTCGACATTGCGGCCGGACAGCACGCCCGCGCCGAGTTCCGCGAACAGGTTCGTGCGGCCGACGTCGACCGACGCGCGCAGGTTCACGCCGTCGCGGCGCACGCCGCCCCAGACCGCGCCCGTCCACGGGTCGCGCATCCCCGCGTACGACAGCACGCTGCTCGTTTCCGGCCGCCGCGACGCATTCACGGTGAAGCTCGCCGGGCCCGCGTCGAGGCGATAGCGTACGCCGCCGACCAGGTAATGCACGGGGAAGCCGAGCGGCGACGTGCCGAGATCGAAGCGCCATGCGTCCGTGCGATAGCCGGCGCCGAGCGCGACACCCGTCATCGACTGGTGCAGCGAGCCCGGCGGATTCGCGATCAGCGCGGCGGCCGGCTGATTCAACTGGAACGGAGGGGGCAGCCCGTTCTGTGCCCTGAGCGCCGCGTAGGTCCCGAACGTCTGCAGCGAATAGGCGTTCGGGTCGCTCGTGTCGAGCGTGCCCGGATCCAGATGGACGGTGTCGATCTGGGCGAACACATGCCCGTCGTAGCGGATCGGCATCTGCACGTAGATCGGCACCTGCTGCGCGCGATACGACGAAATGCCTTCGTCGCCCGACTTGTACGAGGGCATCCAGCCGGTTTCGATCTCCGGGTTCCGCCGCTGCTCGAGATCCGCGAACGCGGCCTGCGCGGGCGTCAGGCCGTCGCGGCCCGGGCTCACGCCCGCCGTGCGCTCCTGCGAACGCGACAGCCGGTACAGCGACGCCGCGTCGTCATAGCGGCCCTGTGCCTCGGCCACGCGCCCGGCCGCGACCGTCACGTCGGCGCGCTCCGGATACGCGGCATGCAGCCGTCCGGTCACCTGCGCGGCCTCGTCGGAGCGGCGCAGTGCGTTCAGGCGGCGCACGGCCGACAGTTGCGTGTCGACGTCGTCGTCCGGCGTGCGTGCGAGCACGGCCTGCACACGTGCGAGCGCCGCCGCACGGTTGCCGCTGTCCTCGTCGATGCGCGCGAGCGCGAGCTGCGTATCGGCGTCGTCCGGCGTGCGCGCGACGACCGGCGCGAGCGCGTCGCGCGCCGCACCGTAATGGCCCTGCGCGCGTTCGAGATCGGCCAGTTCGAGCGCGTAGCGCTTGTCCGCACGGCCGGCCGGGCTCGCGCGATCGAGCAGCTGGCGCGCCCGTGCATAGTCCTGCTGCGCGATCGCATCGTCCGTCTGCCGCAGCACGAGCCGCAGCGACTGGTCCTCGAGCCGCGCTGTCTGGGCGGGCGTCAGCGACGGTTCGCGACGCAGCGCGTCGAGCCACGCGGCGAGCGCATCGTCGCGCCCCGCGCTGCCGAGCAGATCGCCATAGCGCAGCCGCACGTCCGCATCGGCTTCGCGCGGATGCGCGACGATCCAGTCGTGCAGCGGCGCAAGGCCGCGCTCGGGTTCGCCCGCGTCGATCCATTGCGCGCCGATCGCGGCGAGCATGTCGGGATCGTCCGGCGCGCTGGCCTGTGCATGCGCGAGCGATGCCGCGAACGCGGCGCGGTCGCCGCGCCCAAGCGCGCCGCGCGCGTCGGCCAGCATGCCTTCGGCGTCGAGCTTGCGTGCGAGCGCGCGCATCCCGTCCGAACGGTGCGCGTCGTCGACGGGGGCCAGCGCGGCCTGCGCGCCCGCGATATCGTCGAGCGAATTGCGGTACAGCGCAGTCGCGTAACGCATCTCGGGCGTATCGCTTTGCGCGAGCCCGTCGTCCATCACCGTGCGGCCGAGCTGCGGCAGCCCCATGTCGCGATAGAGGCGCGCGAGCGCGAAGCGCGTCCACGGCGCGTCGGGCGCCGCGCGCACGGCCGCCTCGTAGCGCTGCGCGGCGGGCCCGCGTTCGCCCTTGTCCGCAAGCGCGCGCGCCTGGCTGGCGAGCAGATCGGCGCGCAGGCTGTCGAGCGCGCGGCGATCGTCGCGGCCCGTCACGCGCCCTTGCAGCGCGTCGAGCAGCGGACCGATCCGATCCGCGCGGTCGGTGTTTTCATACAGCGTCGCCGCGCCACGCACGGCCGACGGGCTCGGCGAACGCGCGGCCAGCAACTCGTGCAGCAACGGCTCCGCGCGCGCCCAGTCGCGCTGCGCGAGCAGCGCATCGGCAAGCTGCAGCTTCGCGTCCGGGCTGTTCGGCTGCATGGCAAGCGCCGCACGCGCCGCACGCTCGGCATCCTGCGGCCGACCCGCGGCAGCCGCCGCGCGCCCTTGCGCGAGCAGCCCCCAGAATTGCGCGGTACGCGCCAGGCTTTGCCACTTGCCGCGCTGGTCGGTCGCGAGCGTTGCCGCCCGCGCAAACAACGCGCGCGCCTCGTCGTGCCGCCCTTCGCGCAGACGCAACAGGCCGAGCCCGCCGACCGCGTCGGCGTCGTCGGCCCGCGCACGCGCGGCGCGGGCGAGCAACGGATCGGCGGCCGCCAGATCGCCGCGCTCGAGCGCCTGCAGGCCGCGCTGCTGCGCGATGTAGTCGGGATTGCGTTCGAGCCGGCGCTGCGCATCACGGCGGCTGTCCAGTTCGGCCACGCGGCCGCGGAATTCGGTGTCGTCCGGCACGAGCGCGAGATACGCGTGCAGCGCATCGAGATACGCGGGGTCGTTGCCGGTCGATTGCAGCACGCGCCGCCACAGCGACATCGCCTCCGTATGGTCGGCGTCGTCCCGCTTCGCGAGCGACCAGGCGATCCGGTTCGCTTCCGCACGCGTGTCGGCATGCTGGTTCAGCAGCCGTGCCAGCGCCATGGCCGAACCGGTGTCCTGCGGATCGGCCGCGATCGTGCGGCGCAGCGCGGCGATCGCCGATTCGCGCCCGCCCGGCGCATTCGCGAGGATCTCGTAATACTCGGCGCCGAGCGCGCCCGACGGTGCACCGTTCGGAAACAGCGCGACGATCCGCCGGGCCGCCTCGTCGGAGCGGCCGCTGCGCGCGAGCAGGCGGATCTGCGCCATCTCGCCGCGCCCGCTGGTCGCCACTCGGTATTCGTCGGCCACCCGCCGTGTGGCGGGCGCATTCGGCGACTGCGCCTGCAGGCGCGCGAGCGACGCCTGCGCGCCCTTCGCATCGCCCAGCCGCAACAGCACGCGGACCTGTTCGGCCAGCAGTTCGGGATCGCCCGGCGCGATCAGCAGCCCCTTGCGCAGCGCGTCGCGCGCGAGGTCGTCGCGATGCTTGACGCCCCACATCCGCGCGGTGTCGAGCTGGCGCTGCGCATCGGCGGAAGCGGATACTGCCCTCGCGGCAGTCTTCGGCATCGCCGTGTCGGATGCGGTGGCAGGTGCGGCCGCACACACCGACGACGCGAGCCACGCAAAGCCCGCGACATGCGGCGCGGCGCGTTTCAGCGGGCGGCGCACGAGCGGCCTCCCCAGCGCGTGTCGAGCGTGCCGTCCGCGCCGAACGTGTAGCGCCCGTCGCGCCAACCGAGGCCGAACAGCGTCAGCACGCTCGTGTAATAGCCGGGCGGCGACTGGCGCGCAAGCGTATCGACGCGGGCCGCCTGCGCATCCGCGAGCGCACGCTGGCCGCGCGCGTCGAGGAACGGCACGGCCGCCGCCGAAAACCCGCCGTTGCCGTCGTTCGGCCCCGCGACACCCGTCGTCGTATCGACCTTCTCCGGCGGCGCGCCATGCGCGGCAATGTAGTCGGCGAACGGCGCGAAGCGCGCGAGCAGCGGCGCGGCGAGCGGATCGGCACGGTCGAGCATGCCGGCCCACAAATACACGCGGATCGCGTTGTACGCGCTCTCCGCATGCGTCTCCGGATCGGGGCCAAAGCCCGTGCCCGCGCGATACAGCGCCCAGTCCGGCGAGAAGCCTTTCGGCGCGGTGTCGAGCAGCACGCGCCCGGTACTGGAGACCAGCGCGGCCCAGCGCCGGTCGTCGGGCAGGCGCGCGCCGAGCGCGCGGATCACCTGCGGCGGCGAATAGCTCGGATTCACGCGGAACTGGCCATTGGCGAGCTTGAAACCGGTCGGCCCCGGCAGCAGCGTGAGGCCGAGGCCCGGCACGCTCGCCGTCTCGTCGTCGAGCACGCGCTTCGCGAGCAGCGCGCCGCGTGCCGTATAGCTGCGCTCGTGCCACAGTCGTCCGGCCTCGACGAGTGCATACGCGATCCACAGATCGGCGTCCGACGCCGCGTTGGCGTCGAGCACGCGCCACGCGCCGTCGGGCGCCCGGCCCCACAGCCACGCCGGCAGGTGCGCGCTCAGGTCGCCCTGCGCGAGGTTGTTCTCGGTCCATGCGAGGATCGTGTCGAACATGCGCCGGTCGTTCGCGACCAGCGCGAAGAAAAGTCCATACGCCTGCCCCTCCGACACCGTGCGCGAATCGGCCGAGCCGACGTCGATCACGCGGCCGTCAGCCGAGATGAAATCGCGCTTGAACGCGTCCCAGCGCGGCCACGCCGCGCTGCATCCCGCATCGGGCGCGGTGGCGCCCGCGGCCTGCGCGCGCGTGGCCAGGCCAGCCGCCGCGCACGTCACCGCAAGCGCCAGCGCGAGTGTCGCGCCGACACGCCGCGCCGGCCGCGCTGCCCGTCGCTTCGTCATAACCCGCGCCATCCGTCACATCCCCCGTCGACGCGCGGCGATTCTCTGCAGCACGCTGAACACGCCGAGCGCGAGCAGCAGCCCCGCGACGACGCCGACCGCGCCGAGCGCAACCGGATGCCGTGCCGCATGCGTCCACACGCGTGCATACCACGGCACGAAACCGACCACGTAGGGCTCGCCGACACGAAGGCTGTCGACCTGCCCCGGCCGCACCACCGCGAGGTCGCCCTGCAGTTGCGACACGAGGCCAGGATTCTCGAACACGTTGAGCAGATCGCCGAGGCGCGGCTGATCGGTCGCCGTCAGCGCGACGACGCTGCGGCCGCGGCTGCCCGGCAGCTCGAACCCGGCGAGCGCCGCGAGCGGGCCCGTCTGTTCGATATGCGCGCCGCCGTCGGCAAGACCGACGCCGTTGCGCCAGCGCTCCTTCACCGTGAACGCGACGCGCGTGGCGCCGTCACCGCCCGCACCGCCCTGCTCGCCGAACGCGAGCGGCAGCGCCGAGCGCCAGCGCGCGAGCAGCGGCGACGCGGGCGAGCCGTCGATCACGAGCAGATCCTTGCTGCCCGCCAGCGCGGCCACGTCGCCCGGTCGCGCGACCTGCACGCGCAGCGCCGGGAAGCCGGTCCATTCGCCCATGTGGCCAAGCATCGTCAGGTAAGCCTCGAGCTCCTGCGGCGACGGCCGGTCGGGCATCACGACGGCCGTCTGCGACAGGTCGGCGAAGCGCGTGAACGGGAAGCCGCTGTTCGCGAAGAACGCGAGGTTCGGCAATTGCGCGTAGTGGACGAAGTGCGAGAAGTCGATCGTCGAATCGGGATCGATCGCCGCGCGCTGCGGCTCGGACGCCGTGCTCGAACAAAGCCCCGTCTTCTGCGAATCGAGCGTGAAGCGGAACTGCAGCTGGTTGCCGCTGCCGACGCGGAACGCCGGGATGTCGACATCGCTCGTCACGCGCCCTTCCGGTACCGACAGCAACGGCAGTTGCATGCGGCCGCGCGCGTCCTCGGCGTGGGCCGGCCCGAGCCGGTACGACTTCACGAGCTGGTCGTTGATCTCCACGGCGAGCGTCGAATTGTCCTGCACGGTCGGTGCCGTATAGCGATAACGCAGCGTGATCGGCACGCCCGCGCCGTTCCACGAATGGAGATCGGCCGGCACGCGCAGGTTCAGGCGGATCGCGTCGGGCGTCGTGCCGCGCGCTTCCAGCTCGCGCGGATCGTTGACGAGCTCGCGGAACGTGATCGGCCGGTTCACCGGCAGCCAGCGCGGCGCGTCGTACGGCTTGCGCGGCGCGCCGAGATCGACGTGCGCGACCGTGGCCGCCGGCCCCGACAGCGCCGCGCGGCCGAGCACGAGCGTCGCGACCGCGTCGTCGACCTCGGCCGCCGTGCGGCCCGTGACGACCAGCAGCTTGCGTCCCGGCGCGGCCGGGTTGTCGGCAACCGCGAGCAGCGGGCCGCTGACCGACGGCAGCGCGAGGCCGGCCGGCAGCGTCGCGGCCGTGCCGACCACCACGGCCTGGTCGTCGGCCGGCAGCCCGGACGACACCGGGAAGCGCGCATGCCGGTAGTCGGCCAGCGCGCCGAACCACGACGCGAGCACGCCCGCGCTGCGCAGCGTCGCCGAATCGGGCGTGGCCGGCAGCACGAACGGCAGCCGCACGCGGCCGTTGTCGCGCCGGTCGAAGAACGGCGCGGGAAGCAGCGCGAGATCGTTCGGCAGGCGTATCGGCGATTCGTCGAGGATCAGCTCGCTCGTCGGGCTCACGTCGGCCCACAGCGCGGAGTTCGAAGGATCCTCGCAATGGTCGAGCGTGTAGTGCGCGATCAGGCGCAGGCCGATCTGGTTGAAATCGGAGAAGTAACGCGGATCGATCGGGATGTCCTGTGTGACCGTGCGGCCCGCGCGCGCGGCGTCGAACGGGACGGTTGCGATCACCTCGCCGTTCACCGACACCTTCAGGTGCGACATCGGGAACACCAGCGACGGCGAATACGCGTAGGTCAGGCGCAACCGCGCGCCCGTCACCACACGGTCGAGCCGTACGCCCGCGTTGATCGTGCGCGCGTCGTCGGCGCCGCGCAGGCGCAGCGGATCGAACGCGCCAAGCGATGCGAACGGCAGATGCACGGTCGTCGCCGGCAAGCCGGCGGACGAGGCGCTGGCCGCGGCCGGTGCAGCCGCGAGCGCCGGCGCCGACGCTTCAGCGAGCCCGGCAGCCGACGCGGCGACCGGCACCGCCGGCATCGGCGCGGCCGACAACGCGGCCGTGTGGAAGGCGCCAACCATGGCGGCCGACAGGGCGAGCAGCGACGCGGCCGGCTTCATGCGCCCCTCCGTTTAGTCTTGTTGATCCGGTCATCAAGCACGTCGGAACCGACGCGCGCTAAGCAGCTATGCCCGTGAGTGCACATCCCCACTGCTTCCCCTCATATGGCGAACTGGCCTGATGCATTTATCGAAACAACGCGGCGAATTCTTTAATGGCCGTCGTCGTGCTGCGCGCACCTGGCACGGGCGCGCACCCATTCGTCACACTATCTCAAAAATAGGACAAAACTTACGCGAATTCGTGACGATGAAGCGAAAAAAACCTCAATCCTGTCGGAAATACTGCACGAGAGGGACGAATGGTAAGAATTGCGCCGTTGTCGCCGAACGGGCCGAACGGCATACTGCCGGCGCGGCGCGGCGCGGCGCGGTGCGGCTGGCTGGCGGCGATCCGTTGCGGACCGCCCGGGACGCGCTGCCGCGAGGCGGCGCGTATGCTACCGCAATCCCGCGACGCCGGATGCGCTTTCTTTCACGGAAAACTGACTTGAATCAAATCGTCGACACCGCCACCCCGTCCCCCGACACGCTGCTGCGCGTCATCGCCGTCCAGACCGAGATCGCGAAGCTCGGCCTCGACCTCGGCAGCGTGATGGCCTATGTGGCCGAGCAGGTGCCGCTGCTCACCGGCGCGAGCGCCGCCGCGATCGAATTCGCCGAAGGCGACGACATGGTGTATCGCGCCGCGTCGGGCACCGCCGCGGGGATGCTCGGGCTGCGGCTGCGCCGCTCGGGCAGCCTGTCGGGCCTGTGCGTGCAGCAAGGCCAATTGCTGCACTGCGTCGACTCGGAAACCGACCCGCGCGTCGATCGCGATGCGTGCCGCCGGGTCGGCCTGCGCTCGATGCTCGTGATGCCGCTCACGCATGCCGACACGACGGTCGGCGTGCTGAAGGTGATGTCGCCGGACGTCGACGGTTTCTCGCCCGCCGACGCCGGCACGCTGCGGCTGACGGCCGAGCTGATCGCCGCCGCGATGTTTCACGCGGCGCGCAACGAGGCGAACGAGCTGTACCTGCGTGCGACGCACGACGCGCTCACGGGCCTGCCGAACCGCGCGCTGTTCTACGACCGCCTGCGGCAGTCGATGCACACGGCGCTGCGCGCGAACGGCCGGCTCGGCATTCTCAACATCGACATGGACGGGCTGAAGCCGATCAACGACGGGTTCGGCCACCGCGCGGGCGACGCCGCGCTGCGCGAGATCGCCACGCGCATGCAGGGCGCGGTGCGGCGCTCGGATACGGTCGCACGTGTCGGCGGCGACGAATTCGCGGTGATCCTGCCGAACATCGGCACCCGCGACGACGCGCGCGCGCAATGCACGCGGCTCGCGCAACAGGTCGGCGAACCGTTCGAATTCGAGGGGCGCGCGTTGCGGCTCGGCGTCAGCGTCGGGATCGCGATGATGCCCGACGACGGCACCGAGATGACCGCGCTGATCGAGCATGCCGATCAGGCGATGTACGAGGCCAAGCGGACGCGATCGCAACGTGCGATGCACGCGTAACACGCGCCCGGAGGAAGTCCACCTGGAAGGCGGGGCAAAGGCCCGCCCGTGATTGGCGTGTCGTGGCGCTAGCCGATTGGTGGAACGGCGATCGCGAGCCCGACCGCGAGCCACTGCACGATCGCGATCAGCACGCCGGCCCGGCACAGCCCGACCGCGCCGCGCACCCGCGCATCGAGCGCGCGCCCGGCCTTCGCCGCGTCGATCCAGCCGAGATCGGCGAGCGCGCGGTCGAGCGCCGCGAGCCCGTCGTCGACCGACCCGTCGCCCGCCGCCCGCGCGAGCGCGGCGAACAGCCGGCGGTCGATCTCGATGCGCACCGCGTACCACAGTGCCGCGATCCCCGAGCCCGTGCTGACGACCGCCAGCAGCACACGCGCGATCGTCGCCGGCGCCCAGCCCGATGCAATCCACCAGCCCGCGCCGGCCGCGGCCAGCGCGGCCGCGATCGCCCACGCGCCCGCATCGAGCGCGCCGCGCGCGGCGGCAATCCTGAACGGTGCGGACGGATCGCGCATCACACGCTGCCTGCCGCGCCGCGACGGCGATCGATCCAGTGCTGCAGCACGGCCACGCCATCGTCCGACCACACCGCGTGCGGCCGCACCGCGCGCACCGCGGCCAGCGCGTCGCGCGCATCGCCGAGCCCGCGCCGAGCGGCGAGCCACGCGGCCGCGCACAACACGCTGCGCCCGTAGCCGAGCGCGCAGCAAACCAGCACGTCGCGCCCTTCGCCGTGCAGGCGCTCGAGCGCCGCGACGGCCTGTGCGAGCTGCACCGCGGTCGGTGCGACGAGGTCGAGCTGCGGCACGGCCGCATACGCAAGCGACGCATCGGCCGCCGTCCAGCGCGGCATCTCGGCGGTCAGATCGACCAGCGCCGTGAAGCCGTGGCGCCGTACTTCGCGCGTCGTCGGCGTGCGGCCGATCGACACGCGTTCGTCGATCCGCACCGGGGCCGGCTGCCGGAACGTCCACAGCCGCGAATTGACGAATGCACCGGCGATCGTCGGCGCGAGCAGCCAGCGGATGAATACCGGGAAGCGCCCGTGCGCATCCTTCTGGAACGCACCGGGTGCGCCGCGCCGATAGGCCCACGCGACGCACGCGAGCGCCAGCGCGACCCACCCGGCCGCCAGCGCCCAGCCCGGTGCGCGGGGCACGCACCACAGCGCCGCGAGCGCGACCAGCGCCGCACCGAGCGCATAACGGCGTGCGAGCGCGCGGCCGGCCGCGCCCGGCGACCCATCGGCGCCCGGCAACCGGCCCGCGGCATCGCGCAGCGGAAACAGGAACAGCGCGAGACAGCCGACGGCCGCGCCGGTCGGCACGTCGATCGCGTGATGCTGGTAGGTCGTCAGCACCGACACGCCGATCGCCGCGAACCACAGATGCAACACGATGCGCGCGACCGTACCGCGCACATGCTTCGCATAGACGGCCCACAGCACGACGAGCAGGCCGATGTGCAGCGACGGCGCCTGATTGAACGGCTTGTCGAACCCCATCAGCAGCGTGAACAGCGCGCCGGCCACGCCGCCCGCGTCGGGCCGCTCGAATCCGAAGCGCAGCGGCCACGCGATGAAGCACGCGACCGACACCAGCTGCACGGTCAGCAAGCGCTTCACGTGATCGAGCAGATCGTCGCGGCGCGTCCAGAAGAAGAACGACAGCGCATACAGAAGATCGATCGACCAGTACGGCACGATCGTCCACGGCACGAACGGGATCGCGTGCTCCCAGCCGAACGCGAAGGTCGGCACCGCCGTCCGGCGCGCCGCGAGCCAGTTCGCGAAGCCATACGTGGAGAAGAACACGGCGCCCATCGCCACGAGCCAGCCGAAGCGCAGCGCGAACGACGCGTCGCGTGCGCCGGCCGCCGACGCCTGCGCCGCCAGACCGCGCGCTCCGCCGCCGAATTCGCTCATGACGCGTCGATCCGCTGCGCGAGGCTGACCGTGAAAATGCCCATCTCGTCGATCCGCTGATCGAGCTTGCGGAAGCCCGCTCGCGCGACGAGTTCGTCCATCTCGGCCTGCGAACGGCGCCGCATCACCCAGGTCGACTCGCCGCGATGGTTGTTCAGCGCACGCGCGATGAATTCGAGCTGCGGATGCCACGGCTGCCCCGTGTAGACGAGATAACCGCCCGGCGGCACGGCCTGCGCGAGCCCGCGCAGCGAGCGTTCGATCAGCGCGTTCTCGCCGAACAGTTCATACAGCCCCGACACGATCGCAAGCGTCGGGCGCGGCTCCAGCGTCGCGAGCGACGTCTCGTCGAACGCGTCGCCGCGCTCGAAACGCGCGATCGGCTCGAGCCCGCGCTGTGCGATCAGCACACGCCCGGCTTCCACGTTCGGCGGGCTGTAGTCGCGCAGCGTGATGTCGTCGGGCGCCGCGCCGTCGCGCTCGGCGGCCGTGGCGATCGCATCCAGCACGTAGCGCCCGTGGCCGGCCGCGATGTCGACGATCCGCACCGGCGTGCCGTGGCCGCGCAGACGGCCGATCGCCGTACCGATCAGCTCCTGCAGGTGCACCTTGCGCTGGCGGATGCCGATCCAGCCCGGCGAATCGAGATACGTGCGGTCGATCAGCGCGCCGACGCCGAGCCGCCCCTGCGCGCGGTTGCGGTACACATAGTCGAGCGTCGAGCCCGAATCGAAGCCGAGCCGCAACCCGAGCGCGATGCCGTCCGACAGCGCGCCGCCCGCTTTCAAGCCGGCGCGCGTGAGCGCCCAGTACGCACGCGCGAACGCGTTCGCGGGCGGGCGGCCGAGCGCCGCGTATTCGTCGTGGAACGCGCCGCGCCGGTCGGCGTCGGCGAGCGACACGCGCGGGCTCGGCGCATCGAACTCGCGCAGCACGAACGCGCGCAGCGGCGCGAGCGCCTGTGCGCGGTCGCGCTCGCCAAGCGTGTCGTGATAGAAGCCCGGCAGCACGATGCGCTCCTTGCGCGCCGAGCCGAGCCGTTCGAAGAAGCGGTCCTGCGGGCCGCGATGCACGACCCAGTCGGCGCCCGAGATCAGCAGTTGCGTCGGCACGGTGATCGCGGCCGCATCGGCGACGATCCGCTGCGCGGTGTCGTGCAGGTCGAGCAGCATGTTGACCGCGATCGGTCGCGTGATCAGCGGATCGGACGCGTAGCTCGCGATCCGCTCGGGATCGTGCGTGAGGAACTTCGGCTTCACGTAGCTGTTCACGTAGAACAGCCCGCGCAGCTTGTGCATCAGCCGCAGGCCCGGCCGCGCGAACGGTACGTAGAGCTTGATGTGGAACGCCGGCGATGCGACGACGAGTGCGCGGATCGGCGGCGCGTAGTCGTGCGCCCAGGTCGCCGCGAGCACCGCGCCGACGCTCTGGCCGACCACGGCCATGTCCTCGATCGCGATGCCGTGCGTGTCGCGAATATGTTCGACGAAGGTCTGCAGGTCGCGCACCGACGCGGCCGCGCTCGGGCTGTAGCCGCGCGCGCCGGGCGAACGGCCGTGGCCGCGCGCGTCCCACGCGAAGAATGCGAAATCGGGCAGGTCGAGCTCGTCGACGAGGTGCGCGACACGCGCCGAATGTTCGTGGCCGCGATGCAGCAGCACGATGGCGCCGCGGCAATGTGGGCCCGTCGCGGGCCAGTGACGATAGAACAGCGTCTCGCCGTCGTGCGTGATGAAGTCGGCCTCACGTGCCGTGCGTGCGCTCATGTGTTTTTCTCTCGTTTCGTTATTCGTATCTTGGTGCGCCGCCCTCCGGCGCCCGGTACCGCCACTGCCTTTGACTGCCGTTACTACTCTTTCAACCCTTTTCCGCGATGCCGGCCTGCACGCGCCGCACCACGGTCACGATCGACAGCACGATCAGCAGCCGCCACAGCCATGCGGCGACACCGCCGACCGGAAACCCGAGCCCGATCCACAGCGCGAACGCGCCGAGCGCGAGCGCGCGGTCGCTCTTGCCGAACGGGCCGTCGTAGCGGCGGCTCACACCGACCAGCGGGCCGATCAGCCCCGCGCATTCGACGATCACGGCCGTCAGCGCAAACAGCCAGACGTCCGCCGGAGCGAACGCCGGAATCGCGAGAAACGGCAGCACGAGCGCGACATCGGACACGACGTCGCCAAGTTCGTTCAGGTATGCGCCGAGCGTGCTCTTCTGGTTGTGCTCACGCGCAAGCATCCCGTCGATCGCATTGAGCGCCATCCGCACGAACAGCCACAGCGGGATCAGCAGGAACAGCGCGCGGGCAAACACGCCGAGCCCGGCGAGTGCACCGACGACGATCGAGCCGCCAGCCGCGAACAACGTGACCTGGTTGGCCGTGACGCCGCGCTCGGCGAGCGAGTTCGCGAACGGGCGCAGACGGTTCTGGAATTTGGGTTTGAGTGCGTAGAGGCTCATCGTTTCGTATTCATATTGTTCGCGCGGCACGGTCCGACACGGTTCCCGCCGCCATGCCCCGGGCGGCAAAACGGCCTGCGTCGGCCTTCAGTGGACGGCCCTCATCGTCGCCGAGCCGCCCCGATGCGTCAAGCACGCGCATGGCGCGCCCGCGCGGCGGCAATCTGGCATTTTTGACGGAAACTCGCGATAATCCGCTGGCCCGATCGCAGCGAAGACCCCTTCGAACTGCGAACGGGCGCTCGTGCAACAGCCGATCGTCACGCCGCCCACCGGCGCATTCGCCGCTACGCAACGTGGCGTGACGACGGCGAACCGTCCGATTATCGCGGACCTGCGACAGGCAGCCACGAACTTGAAAAAATTTAAACAAGGGCCGTCCGGCGCGCATCCTGCCGCGCCGGCATTCCGGGGTCCCGCCCGCCGCGCATGCGCAGCGGGCCATGCAGGCAGGCAGGAGGCACCGCGCCGATGAACATCCTCAACGTCTGGCAGCGCGATTTCCTGCTGTCCATCGTGCGGCTCGTCGCCGGCGCGTATCCGGTCTGGCATCAGGCGCCGCCGTCCCCGACGCAGAAGATCTATTTCTCGAACCACACGAGCCACATCGACACGCTCGCGATCCTCGCCGCGCTGCCGCGCGACGTGCGCGCGGTCGTTCGGCCGGTCGCCGCGCGCGACTACTGGGACAGCAGCGACATGAAGCGGCACATCGCGCAGAAGCTGCTGAACGTCGTGCTGATCGACCGCCACCGCGAATCCGGCGGCGACCCGCTCGACCCCGTGCGCGACGCGCTGCGGCAGGGCCACTCGATCATCATCTTCCCGGAAGGCACGCGCGGCGCCGACGTCCTGCCGCAGCCGTTCAAGAGCGGGCTGTTCCATCTCGCGACCGAGTTCCCGGACGTCGCGCTCGCGCCCGTCTACCTCGAGAACCTCCAGCGCATCATGCCGAAAGGCGCGATCTGGCCCGTGCCGCTGATCTGCAAGGTGCATTTCGGCGCGAACGACGCGCTCGGCGCCCAGGAAGAAAAGCCGACGTTCCTCGCCCGCATGCGCGATGCCGTCGTCGCGCTCGCGCCACCGCAGCGGCCCGCGGGCTGAGCGCGGCGCCCTCTTCTCCCTTTTCCGGATATCAACAATGCGAACAATCTTCTGGGAACTGGTCGCGGGCGTCACGGCCGTGCTCGTCGTCGCGACCGTGATCGGCACGATCCTCGGCGCGCGCAGCGGCGGCCAGAGCGCGACCATCGTCAACCTGAACCAGCGCATCCGCGCGTGGTGGGCGATGATCGCGATCATGGCCATCGCGATCGGCCTCGGCAACAACGTCACGTATCTCGTGTTCGCGCTGCTGTCGTACCTGACGCTGCGCGAGTTCATCACGCTCACGCCGACCACCGCGAGCGACCATACGACGCTGTTCATCGCGTTCTTCGTCGCGATCCCCGTGCAGTACCTGCTGCTCGGAATCAACTGGTACGGGATGTATTCGATCTTCGTGCCCGTGCACCTGTTCTTCGCGATGTCGCTCGTCTCGGCGCTCACGCAGGACACGCGCGAGTTCCTGAGCCGCAACGCGAAGATCAACTGGGCGCTGATGGTGTGCGTGTACGGGCTGAGCCATGCGCCGGCCGTGCTGATCCTCGACATCCCGCACTACGCGGGGCAGAACGCGCTGCTGCTGTTCTTCTTCCTGTTCGTCGTGCAGATCAGCGACGTGCTGCAATACGTCGTCGGCAAGCTGTTCGGGAAGCGCAAGATCGCACCTCAGCTGTCGCCGTCGAAGACGATCGAAGGCTTCGTCGGTGGCGGCTTGCTGGCCACGCTGTGCGGCGCGTCGCTGTATCGCGTGACGCCGTTCAGCTTCGGCGCGGCATTCGGGATCTCGCTCGCGATCGTGATTGCCGGCTTCGTCGGCGGGCTCGTGCTGTCGGCCGTCAAGCGCTCGCTCGGCACGAAGGACTGGGGCTCGATGATCGCCGGCCACGGCGGGATGCTCGATCGCGTCGACTCGATCTGCTTCGCCGCGCCGGTGTTCTTCCACCTCGTACGCTACCTGTACGTGTGATGCGCGGGCGGCGCAACGCCGCCCGTGCCTGCGCGAAGGATCAGTACCCTTCGCGCAATGCCTTCGGCACGACGTAGCGGCCGCGTGCCGCGTCGAACGTCACCGTATGGCGCGCGTGGATGGCCTTGTCGCCGCGCGTGCCCGTTTCCGTGACCGTCAGCGGATAAACGTCGCCGGTGCCGGTCAGGTCCGGCGCAACCTCGAAACGCCGTTCCTCGCACCTTGCCCGCGCGTTCGCACATTCGCTCGACTCCGTATTGTCGAGCGCCTCGTCGATGCGCGCTGCCGCCAGCACCAGCGCATTGCCGTACGGCAGCCAGATCGAACGGAAAGCCTGCGTATAGCCTTGCCGCATGTCCCCTTCGCCGATGACGAACCCGAACAGGTGCGGCCCGAGGCGCTCGATGCGCACCGTGCCCGGCTCGCCGCGCTTGCCCGACGCGATCTCCGTTTTCTTCACGATCGGCTCGAGCGTCTTGCCGTCGGCCGTCGGCTTCAGCACGTACAGGTCGATCGTGCCGGTCGACGCGTCCGAATCCATGCCCGGCGTCCCGTTCTGTACCGCTGCCTCGGTCTCGCCGCACATCGCGAGCAGCGTGCGCGGGCCATCCGCGGTCGCGACGCGCAGCGAGCCGCACGGCGCGTAGATGAAGTCGTCCCCGTCCGCCTGCCAGCCCTTGCGGTCGGCCCGCCACTTGCCGTAAGTGTCGTGGACGAAGGTCTTCAACGGCGGGGCAAGCTGAACCGGCTCGGCGGCATAAACAGGCGACAGCGCGACGAGCGCCGTGAGTACCGCGAGCGCGCCAAGCGCGGCGGCAGCCGCCAACCGCCGGCGGCGTACGGCCTCGCCATTCGCGCCGGCCGGCGTTACGATCTCGTTCTTCACCCAGGCTCCGTACGATGTGCGCGGGAATCCGCCCGCGAGCCCGTAGCGTACACGCACGGCGCGGCTCCGCAAGCGCGCATCGCACCTGCCCGACATGGACCTACGCATGAACCTCACGTTGCAGGATGTCGCCTGGCACCGCTCGGTCGGACGGCTCATCGAGTCGCTCGACCAGCCGGGCTTCTGGCTGTCGCTGGTCCGGCTGATCGAGGAATACGTCGCGGTCGACAGCTGGGTCGCGCTGATGTTCGACGACGGCCGCCCGCAGGTATTCGCCGAATGCGCGTATGAAGGCGATGGCCCCGATCCGCTGTTCCGCGACTACGTGCAGGGGCTGTACCAGCTCGACCCGTTCTACATCGCGAACCGCGACGCGCCGAAGAGCGGCCTGTTCCGGCTGTCCGACGTCGCGCCCGAATGCTTCCGCGATACCGAGTACTACACGCTCTATTTCACGCACAACGTCGTTGAGGACGAAGTGCAGTTCAACGTCGTGCTCGACGATGCGCGCACGCTGTGCCTGTCGCTCGGCAACAAGCGACGCTTCAGCCCAGGGCAGGTGGCGCTGCTCGACCTGATCCGGCCGTGGGTGGCCGGGCTGATGCGGCAGCGGCTCGCGTTCGAGCCTGCATCCGCGGACCATGCGCCGCCGCGCCGGCCCGGCGCACACGACGGCTTCGAGCAGGCGATGGCGCGGCTCGGCACGCCGCTGACCGCACGCGAACTCGACGTGATCCGGCTGATCCTGAGCGGCCGCTCGAACAAGGAAGTCGCGAACAAGCTGGCGATTTCCGCCGAAACGGTCAAGGTGCATCGCCGCAACATCTACGGGAAACTCGCGATCAACTCGCAATCGGAGCTGTTTTCACTGTTCCTGAAGGCGCAGACCGACGCGTAACGCGGACTGCCGCCGCGAGCCGGTACGGGCAAGGACACGGGCAATCCCCGGCTGACGCCCGCATGGCGCTCGCGTATGGTCTGCGTATCGTTCATCCTCCCGGGCGCCCGTCATGCTCACCCCTCCATCCGCCCTGCCCCACCCCGGCGGCCCCGTCATCGGCGTGCGGCCGCAAACACTCGGCAACGCGATCCGGGCGGCCGGCACCGCCGGGTTCGCCAACGCCGTCGCCGGCTTCGTCAACGAGAGCATCGTCATCGACGCGATCCACCTCGAACGCTGGCGGCCCGATCCGGGTGTTGCGTCCGGCTACCAGATCGAATGGTTCGGAAGCTGGGGCGACCGCCATCACGAGCTGTGCGTGCTGATGGACGCGTACTACCGCGATTTCTGGCAGACCGATCCGCTCGTCGCGCCGGTGCGCGGCACGAACGGCAAGCTGCTGTTGCAGCGGCACGTCGGCGGCCTCCCCGACGGCGATTTTCGTCGGCGCTTCTTCGACGAACAGCGTGTCACCCAGGAATGCATGCTCGTGCACGGCAACGCGAACGTGCAGTACGCGCTGTCGATCACGCGCTCGACCGATCACGCCGCATTCAGTCGCGACGAGCTGTTTCACCTGCGGCAGATGGCCGACCTGCTGTTCCCGCTGCTCGACATGCATGCGCGTTCGTGCGCCGCGCGGCGCATCGCGCCGGCGGCCGGTCACGCACCGTCGCATCACGGCTTCGATACGCGCGTCGCGCGGCAGGATGTGCGGCTGTCGCGCCGCGAGCAGGAAATCTGCAAGCTGCTGCTGAGCGGCCGCTCGGTACCGGAAGCGGCCGCGCTGCTCGACATCCGCCATTCCACCGCCGAAACCTACGTGAAGCGCGCGTTCGCGAAGCTCGGCTTGCGCACGCGCGGCGAACTGTTCGACTGGGCGCTGCTCGACGGTTAGCGGCGGCGCGAACCACCGCTATCGGCGATCCGCTATCGGCCGCGCGTTCCGCGCAAAACGGGGGGCCGACACGATCCTCGCCGGACTGGATCGTCTGCGCCCGCGTGCGACACGCGCCGGTCGCGGCGGCACGGACGATGACGGCACACGAACTCGACGTGATCCGGCTGATCCTGAGCGGACGCTCGAACAAGGAAGTCGCGAACAAGCTGGAAATCTCGGTGGAAACGGTCAAGGTGCACCGCCGCAACATCTACGCCAAGCTTTCGATCAATTCGCAGTCTGAACTTTTTTCGCTGTTCCTGAAGGCCCAGACCGATACGTGACGATCGGCGGGCGGCGTGACGTGCCCCGCTCGCTCCCCCTCCCGTGCCGCCGATACGCGTTATCGGCTGCGTCTTCTGTGCAAACGAACCGCTCGCCCCTATCCTTGCGCGATCCGATCCTGCCTGCCCGTTCGAGACGAAACGGGCGGCCGACGCTGGCCTGGGTTCTGATGGCACCTCCTCGTCAGTCAGGACCTCTTCGCCGACCCTTGCAGAAGGGTCGGCGTTTTTTTCGCCATGGCTTCCGGCACGTCGCCCGCGAGATCAATACCCCCGACGGGTTAACGCGTCGGCGGGATGGGCAAACGAATGGTTCGGCGCATACTAGGACCTCGTTCCAACCGCTCCGCCGCCTGCTGCGACGGGCCTCTTCCCCCGAAACCGCCCATGAAACTGAAGCTCGACATCGTGCAGCTCGCCGGTCGCGACGGCGACACGCACTACAACCTGCAGCGCACGCTCGAGGCGATCGCAACCTGCGCGCCCGGCACCGACATCGTGATGTTTCCCGAAGCGCAGCTCACCGGCTTCCTCGATCCGTCGAATCTCGCGGCAGTCGCCGAGCCGCTCGACGGGCCGAGCATGGGCGCGGTGATCGCCGCCGCGCGCGCACGCGACGTCGCGGTCGTGGTCGGGTTGATCGAGAACGATGGCGGCCGCTTCTACAACACGACCGCGTTCGTGACGCCCGACGGCATCGCGCTGCGCTATCGCAAGACGCATCTG
The DNA here is from genome assembly GCF_905339975.1 of Burkholderia sp. BCC1999. NCBI lineage: Bacteria > Pseudomonadati > Pseudomonadota > Betaproteobacteria > Burkholderiales > Burkholderiaceae > Burkholderia > Burkholderia sp. BCC1999. Next base: position 110,251 of record NZ_CAJPHP010000020.1, read on the forward strand.
TGGGTGAGCGAGCACGGCGTCGTGCTGCCCGGCGACCGCTACGCGACCGTCGAATGGCGCGGTGTGCGGATCGGCCTGCTGATCTGCTACGACAGCGAATTTCCGGAAACAGGGCGCGCGCTCGCGACGCTCGGCGCGCAGCTGATCCTCGTGACCGACGGCAACATGGAGCCGTACCGCAACGTCCACCGCACGTCGGTGTCGGCGCGCGCGATGGAGAACCAGGTGTTCGCGGCGGTCGCCAATCGCGTCGGCGACAGCACGCACGACGTCGTGTTCGCCGGCGGCAGCCTGGCGGCCGATCCGTTCGGCAACCTGATCTTCGAAGCCGGCAACACCGAATCGCGTCATGCTGTCGAATTCGATTTCGACCAGCTCGCCGCATCGCGCGCGGTCTACGACTATCGCAACGATCAGCGCCTGCACATCGCCGGCGAGCGCATCGAGCATGCGGACGGGCGTCGCGAACTGCTGATTCCGTAACGGGCATCGACCCGCCCGGCGGCGGCGACGCCACGCATCACGCCGGGTCGGGCACCTCGATCGCCAGCAACGCCGAACTGACCGACTTGCCGTGCGCATCGAGCGCGAGCGAGCGCGTCACGCCGCCGCCGAGCGCATCGCGCAGCACGAAATTGAACGCGCCGAGCGACGGCAATTCGTAACGCACGACGTCACCACGCACGATGCCCGCGAGCCATGCCTTCACCGCTTGCGCATCCAGATGCGTGCGCAGATGATCGTAATGACGCGGATCGCGGCAAATCACCGACACGTTCAGCGTATTGCCCTTGTCACCGGTGCGCGCATGCGCGAGTTCACGCAGTTGCATCATGCCTCCACGAATGAAAACGACGGCGTCACGGCCGCACGCGGCAGCAGCACCGACTGCACGGCGATCACCTCGCGCGTCGACTTGAACGCGCCGCCGCCGCCGGCCGGCCCGTTCGTATAGAGCGTCTCGACTTCGTTGCCGATCCGCGCGGCCTCGGCAGCGCTCGCCGCACGGCCGGCCACCCGCACGCGCACCTCGGCCGGGTCGCCGCGCACGGGTGGCGTTGCGTCGCCATACAGCGAATCGACGCCGATCAGGTCGAAGCGCCACTCGGTCGCCGCGACACCGGTCAGCGCCAGCCGCTCGCGGACGATGTCGAGCGCGAGGCGCGCGCGTGCGAGCGCACCCGGGCCGCCGTACGAGATCTGGCCTTCGCCGATGTAACCGTCGACATAGGCCACCGACACTTTCAGCGTATCGGGACGCGTGGTGCCGCGCCCGCCCGTCACGCGTACGCGGTCCGTCGCCTCCTCGGCGACCGCGACGCGCGTGAAATCCGCGACGACGTCCGGCTGCAGATACCGCGCCGGATCGTGAATTTCGTAGAGCAGTTGTTCCTTGCAGGTCGCCGCGCTCACGCGGCCGCCCGCATGCTGCACCTTCGTGATCACGACCGAGCCGTCGGCCGCGACTTCGCCGATCGGGAAGCCGAGCCGCGCCAGGTTCGGCACGCCCTTGTAGCCGGGATCCGCGAAATAGCCGCCCGTCACCTGCCCCGCGCATTCGAGCAGATGGCCGACGACGGTCGCGGCCCCAAGCGTGTCCCAGTCGTCCATCCGCCAACCGAAAGCGTGGATCAGCGGCGCGGCGAACAGCGACGGATCGGCGACGCGCCCGGTCAGCACGACGTCCGCACCGGCCGCGAGCGCGTCGACGATCGGCGCGGCGCCGAGGTACGCATTCGCGGACACGATGCGGTCGCGATACGCGGCGACTTCGTCACCCGATTCCTCGAAACGGAATGCGCCGCGCAACACGACATCGAGCACGTCGTCGCCTTCGACCGCCGCGACCTTCAGCCCCGCGATGCCGAGCGATTGCGCGATCTGCGCGGTGCGCATTGCCGCTGCGCGCGGGTTCGCCGCGCCCATGTTCGACACGATGCGCACGCCGTTCGGCACGGCGACCGGCAGCACCGCATGCATCCGCGCGTCGAGCAGCGGATCGTAGCCAAGCGCCGGGTCCTTGCGGCGCGCCTGCTGCGCGATCGCGATCGTGCGCTCGGCCAGGCATTCGAAGACGAGATAGTCGAGCTGCCCGTGTTCGGCCAGTTCGACCGCGGGCTCGATCCGGTCGCCCGAGTAGCCAGCGCCCGCGCCGATGCGCACACGCCGTTCAGGTTGTTGTGCTGTCATGTCCGTACCGTCGTCCGGCGGGTTGCGCCGCCAGAAAAAATCAAAAGATGCCCAGCACGACGCACGCGATCGTCATCACGATCGAGGCGCCGAACAGCAGCGGGAACGTGAATTTCTGATGCTCGGCCAGCTCGATGCCGCACAGGCCGACGACGAGGAACGTCGCGGGTGTCAGCGGGCTGACCGGGAACCCCGTCGTCATCTGGCCGAGCAGCGCGGCCTGCCCGACCTGTACCGCCGGCACACCCAACTGGCCGGCCACTTCGGCGATCACGGGCAGCACGCCAAAGTAGAACGAATCGGGATCGAACAGCATGCTGAGCGGCATCGACGCAATCCCGAGCACGACCGGAATGTGGCCGGCCATCGACGGCGGCACGAAGCCGACCGCCGCCTGCGCCATCGCCTTCAGCATGCCGCTGCCCTGCATGATCCCCGTGAACACGCCGGCCGCGAGCAGGATGCCGGCCATCATCAGCGCGGCGCGCGCATGCGCGTCGATGCGCTTGCGTTGCATGTCGACGTCCGGGTAATTCACCATCAGCGCGATGCACAGCCCGACCATGAACATGATCGCAGGCGGGATCTTCTCGCCCATCACGACCATCGTGCCAAGCACGACGAGCGTCAGCACGAGGTTGAACCAGAACAGGTGCGGCCGGCGCAGCGCCTGCTCGTCGGGCGTCAGCTCGCGCTTGGGCAGCGGGATGGACGCAGCGTCGCGCGACAGGCCGAGCCGCTTCTCCTCGCGCCGCCCGAGCCAGTATGCGACGCCGAACACGAACACGAGCCCGATCGCCTGCACCGGGATCAGCGGATTGAACAGCGCCGACACCGGCAGGTGCAGCGACGCCGACGCGCGGATCATCGGCCCCGTCCACGGCAGGAAGTTGATGCCCGCGGCCATCGATACGGCCGCGGCCAGCACGCGCCGGTCCATCTTCAGCCGGTCGTACAGCGGCAGCACGGCCGGAATCGTCACGAGAAAGCAGACGGCGCCCGAGCCGTCGAGGTGGATCAGCAGCGCGAGCAGCGTCGTGCCCATCACGATCCGCGTCGGCCGCGTGCCGACCGCGCGCAGGATGCGGTCGATGATCGGGTCGAGCGTGCCGGCATCGGTGATCGTGCCGAAATACAGGATCGCGAATACGAACATCCCGACCACGGGCGCGAGGCCCTTCAGCCCGTCGATGACGAACTTGCTGGTATGCAGCCCGAAGCCGCCGATCAGCGAGGCCGCGATCGGCACGATGATCAGCGCGACGAGCGGCGACATCCGCTTCGACAGAATCGCGGCCAGCAGCACGACGATCGTGCCAAGCCCGAGTAACGGCAGCATCCGTGTCTCCTACCTTGTCTTTTGTTGGAGACGAGCGTAAGGTCGGCGCAGCAATAGCACAATTGAAATGATTTGATCGCAGCAATCACGAATCGTTATGGATCTGAATCTTCGCGACATCCGCGCGTTCGTCACCGTCGCGCACGCCGGCAACTTCACGCGCGCCGCCGCGCGGCTGCACCTGTCGCAGCCGGCGCTGACCGTGCAGATTCGCCGGCTCGAGGAAATCGTCGGCGCGCGGCTGTTCGACCGCAACAGCCGCAGCGTCGCGCTCACGCAGACCGGGCGCGAGCTGCTGCCGCTGCTGCAGCGCTCGCTCGACGACATGGAGCGCGTGCTGCGCGATGCGCGCGCGCTCGGCGAAGGCACGAGCGGCTCGGTGCGGCTCGCGTGCCTGCCGACCTTCGCATCCAGCGTGCTGCCGGAGCTGATCCAGTCGTTCCGGCGCGACGTGCCGCGCGCGGGTTTCGAGATCCGCGACGGCGTCGCGAGCCTCGTCACCGCGCTCGTGCGCAACGAGGAAGCCGATCTCGGATTGACGGGCGGCGACACGTTCGATGCATCGCTGGAAGTGCTGTATGCGGGCGCCGACCGGCTCGTCGCCGTGTGCCCGAAGGATCATCCGCTCGCGCGCAAGCGCCGCGTGAGCACGGCCGACGTCGCGGCCGTGCCGCTCGTGCTCACCGCGCAGGGCACGAGCGTGCGCAGCGTCGTCGATGCCGCGCTGGACGCGGCCGGCTGCACGCCCGACATCGCATGCGAGCCGACCTACATGATGACGGCCGTCGCGATGGTGCGCGGCGGCCTCGGTGTGACGATCCTGCCCGCAACTGCGCGCGAGGTGCGCGCCGAGCCCGAACTGGTCGCGAAGCCGATCGACGATCCCGCGTTCGTGCGGCCGATCGCGCTCGTCACGAAACGCGGGCGCACGCTGCCGCGCGTTGCGCAGGCGTTCGCCGAAGCGATGCTGGCGGAATTGAAAAAGCGCGCGTGAACCGCGCGCCCTGACGATGAACGGTCGGTGACCAGACGCCTACTGCGCGTCCGGATCGACGTGCAGCGATTCGCCGATCGCATAGAAATTGCCGCCCGCGATGTAGTGCAGGCTGCGCAGCGCCGGATCGGCCGACTCGAAATACCAGTGGCCGTCACGGAACACGCGCGTGTCGGACCACGCACCGACCACTTCGCCGATGAACAGGTCGTAGGTCTGCTGGTTGTGCGGCTCGGGAATCAGCTTGCACGCGAGCCAGCCCGAGCAGCCGGCGACGAACGGCAGGTCGTACCCGGCGACGTCGAACAGCGTGACGCCCGCCTCGCGCAGCTTGTCCGGCCGCTCGGCAAGACTGTGGCTGCCGACCGCGTGCGTGAGCTGAATCTGCGCGGCCGTCGGCACCTGGATCACGAACGTGCCGCTGCGCTCGACGAGCTCGCGCGTCTTCGCGGACTTGTCGAGCACGACCGTCAGCTTCGGCGGCATGAAGTCCAGCGCGCACGCCCACGCGGCGGCCATCACGTTGTCGACGCCGTCGTGGCGGGCCGATACGAGCACGGTCGGGCCGTGGTTGAGGAGACGGTAGGCTTTCTTCAGCTCCACCGGAGCGATGTGACTGTCCATACGGGTTCCTTGGAGAACGGCGCGCACGGACGGATGCCGTGCGGCGCGGCGCCGGCCGGCGCACCTGCGCGCGCGTGCGGCAGGCCGCATTCTCGCACCCAAATTCAATCGGTGCTGGCGCCGCCGCCGGTCACTTCGCGAACAGCTGGCCGATGTCGCGGAACGCCTTGAATTCGAGCGCATTGCCACACGGGTCGAACAGGAACATCGTCGCCTGTTCGCCGACCTGCCCCTTGAACCGCACATACGGTTCGATCGCGAAGGTCACGCCGAACGATTTCAACCGCTCGGCCAGCGCCTCCCAGCTCGCCCAGTCGAGCACGATCCCGAAATGCGGTACCGGCACGTCGTGGCCGTCGACGGCATTCGTGTGCGCGTCTTCCTGCGATGCGGTCTTCGGATGCTCGTGGATCACGAGCTGGTGCCCGTAGAAGTCGAAGTCGACCCATTGCGCGCTCGAACGCCCCTCTTCCAGCCCGAACACGCGGCCATAGAAATCGCGCGCGGCCGGCAGGTCGTGGACCGGAATCGCCAGGTGAAACGGGGAAAGACTCATGGTTGCCTCGTGAAGGAACGCTCGCATGGCGCGAGGATCGCATCATGGTAGACAACGCCGGGCAATAATTAAATCAATATATAGTTTTGTGATTCACAAACGAAATTGATCAATGATCCGCGAGCTGAAAACCCTCATCGCCGTCGCCCGGGAAGGCACGTTCGCCGCCGCGGGCAACCGTATCGGCCTGACGCAGGCGGCCGTCAGCGCGCAGATGCAGCGTCTCGAAGCCGAACTCGGCTTCGCGCTGTTCGACCGGCAAGGCCGCGCGGCCCGCCTCAACGAGCGCGGTCATCACGTGCTCGACCAGGCGCAGGCGCTGATCGGCCTGTACGAGAACCTGAGCTCGACCGCGCCCGGCTCGCCGACCGCCGTGCGCGTGACGATCGGCGCGATCGCGTCGGTGCAGAGCGCGTTGCTACCGGCCGCGCTGGCCGACTTCCATCGCCGGCAGCCCGCGTGCCGCACGCGCGTGATCCCGGGGCTGTCGATCGAGCTGGTCAACCGGGTCGATGCGGGCGAGATCGACATGGCCGCGATCATCCGTCCGCCGTTTTCGCTGCAGAGCGACCTGCACTGGACGACGCTCGCGCAGGAGCCGTTCCGGCTGATCGTGCCGCGCGGCATGAAAGGCAAGGACTGGGCCGAACTGCTCGCGAGCGAACCGTTCGTGCGCTACGACCGCGCGTCGTTCGGCGGCCGCCAGGTCGATCGTTTCCTGAGAAAGATGCACATCGCAGTGCGCGACACCTGCGAACTCGACGAGCTCGATGCGATCGTCAAGCTGGTCGAGAACGGCGTCGGCGTCGCGATCGTGCCGCAGACGGCCGTCTATCGCCGCTGGCCGGCCGGCGTGCGCGCGATCGACCTCGGGCATCACACGTTCCACCGCGACATCGGGCTCGTGCATCGCGCGCGGCGCACGATGTCGGAACCGGCGCGGCTCAACGCCGCCCGGCTGCCCAGTCGACGGCCGCGTCGAACAGCGCGACACCGGCCGGCGACAGGTTCGTGAACGTGTCGTTGTCGAGGAAGAACATCACGCGACGCGCCGGCGCGAGCGCTTCGTAGTCCATCGTCGCGCCCTTCTCGTACGCGAAGACCGCCGCCTTGTCGGGTTGCCCGTACACGGTCGCGATCGTGATCGCGCCGAGCCCCGGCTTGCCCCAGCTCATCGGCGCCTGCTTGCCGTACACGTTGGTCGCGCCGGCCGGCAGGCCAGCCGCAATGGGATGCGGCGCGTTGACGAGCCACAGATAGCGCTCCTTGCCCGTTTCGCCGAAATCGACGTCGTGCCGCTTGCCCGTCATCGCGAGATCGTCGAGCAGGTCGTTTTCCCAGGTCACGAGCGGCTTGTCGAGCGTGCGCCAGCCGGGCCGCACGTTCTTCGACGACACCGTCGACGAGATCACGACGAGGTCGGCGTCGCGCGCCGCATCGGGCGTGGCCGACTCGTCGATCAGGCGCACCGCGTAGCCGCGTTCGCCGAGATGCTGACTGATCCGTTCGTCGACCTTCAGGTTCGGGCCGCGCAACTGCACGAGCATCGCGACGCGCGTGACGGCAGCCGGCGCATCGGCTGCCCATGCAGGCGTCGATACGCCGATACCCAAGCCCGCGCCCAACGCGAGCACCGAGCCCGCGATCGTGCGCAATACGCGGCGTCGTGCGCCGTCGGCAACGGCGCGCACGGCGCCGGTCTTCATCTTCAGGTTCATCGAAATCTTCTCCAGGGTCGCGCGCCGGCGCACCGGCCGCGCGTCAATTGCGTGGTCAGAACTGCAGCGTGGTCAGCAGCGACACCTGTCGCGCGTCACCGATCGCGACGAAATAGCGGTTCGCGCTCGACGGGTAGTACGTGCGGTTGAACAGGTTCTTCACGTTGAGCTGGAACGACAGCTTCTGCTTGCCGATCCGCGTGTCGTAGGTCGCGAACGCGTCGGCGAGCACGTACGACGGCAGCGTGAAGCTGTTCGCCGAATCGCCGGGCCGTGCGCCGACGTAGCGCGCGGCCGCGCCGACGCGCAGGTCGTCGCCGCCGAGCACCGTGCCGAAGTCGTAGACGGCCGCGAGCGACGCGGTATGGCGCGCGACGTTCCACAGCTGGTTGCCCGCATACAGCGGATCCTCGGTGGTTTTCGCGTCGATATACGCGTAGCTCGCGATCACGTTCACGCGCTCGCCGATCTTGCCCGACACATCGAGTTCGACCCCGCGCGAACGTGCCTTGCCCGATGTGCGCCAGTCGGTCAGCTTCGTCGCGTCGTTGTACTGCGATACGAGTACGTTCTTCTTGTCGATGTTGAACAGCGCGAGCGTGCCCGTCATCCCGCCCGGCAGGTCGAGCTTGCCGCCCACTTCCCACGCGGTCGCCTCCTCGGGCGGCGTCGAGCCGTCGATCATGTAGCCCGACGCCATCGGCGCGATCGACGACGACGGCTTCAGCGACTGCGAATAGCTGCCGTACAGCGAGAACGTGTCGGTCCACTTGTAGACGACACCCGCGCGCGGCAGCCACTTCGAGCCGCTCAGGTCGGTGTTCGCCTTGAACGGCCGGCCGCGCCCCGCGACCTGGTTGTAGGTGATATAGCGAAGGCCGCCCGACACGATCCACTTGTCGGTCAGGTGAACGGTGTCCTGGAAGAACGCGGACGCATCGTGCAGCGTGTCGGTCTGGTCGCTGTCGCTCGCGGACACCGTGCTCGACGGCGGCAACAGGCCGTACACCGGATCGATGTAGTTGAACGGCGTCTTCACGGCCTGGCGCAGCATGTCCTTGCGATAGATGCGGCGATATTCGGTATCGAAACCGACCTGCACGTCGTGACGCATCCCGCCGAGCGTCAGCTTGCCGTTCACGTAGCCGACCCCGTAGCTGTCGGTGCTGAGCGAGCCGTGCGTCGCATCGTTGCTGCGCGTCATCGTGCCCGTCACCGGATCGACGCCGGTCGTGCGCAACTGGTTCGCGTCGTAGGTCTCGCGGTTGTAGCTGTAGCCGAAATGCGCGCTCCAGTCCGCATTGAACTGGTGATCGACGGTCAGTTGCGCGAGATGCGATTCGCCGTCCATGTTGTTGAACGGCTCGTCGATCCGCCGCCGCGCGGGGATGTCGAGCGGCGCATTGGTGCGCGGATCGAGCGCGGTGCCGCGATCGAACGGCGAATGGAACTTGCGGTACTGGTAGGACACCGCGACCTGCGTATCGCGGCCGTACCACGCGAGCGACGGCGCGACGAAGGTCTGCCGGTTCTCACCGAAATTGCGCCAGTACTGCTCGTTCGACTGGTCGACGATCAGCCGGTACGCGAGCCGAGAATCGCCGATCGGCCCCGTCGAATCGAACGTCGCGCCACCGCCATTCTTGCCGTGCCCGAACGTCGATGCGCCGAGCGAAATCGCGTTGTAACGCTTGAGCTGCGGCTGCTTGGTGACGACGTTGATCATGCCGCCCGGATCCATCAGCCCGTACAGCAGCGACGTCGGCCCCTTCAGCACCTCGACGCTGTCGACCGCCGCGTTGAACGCACGGCCCTGCACGAGCGGCATGCCGTTCTGCATGATCGAGCCGTCGCGGTTGCCGCCGAAGCCGCGCTTCATGATGGTGTCCTGCGTACCCGCGAGCGTGTTGCCCTGCGTGATGCCGCTCACATTGCCGAGCGCGTCGTCGAGATTGCGCGGACGCTGGTCGCGCAACACCTGCGCGGGCACGATGTTGACGGCCTGCGCGGTGTCGAGCAGCGGAATCTCCGAGCGCAGCACGCCGGCCTCTTTCGGCGCGCGATAGCTTTCGGCGCGCAGTGCGCTGGTGCGCACGTTGATCGTCGGCAGCTCGGCGGCCGGTGCGACGCCGGCCGCCACGGGCCGGGCCGCCGCCCCGTCCGCGCGCATCAGCGTGTAACCGCCGCCCGGCTGGCGCAGCGCGACGAGCCCCGTGCCGGCCAGCAGGCGGTCGAACGCGCCATCGATGTCGAACCGGCCCTGCACGCCGCCGCTCGTCAGGCCGACCGTCATCTCGGCCGGAAACGCGAGCAGGATGCCCGCGTCGCGCCCGAACCGGTTCAGCGCGGCTTCAAGCGGGCCGGCAGGAATGTCGAACGCGCGACGCGACGCGCGCTGTGCGGCGGGCGCCGCGTCGGTGTCGGTGTCGGCCAGCGCGGGCAGCGGCAGCAGCGCCGACAGCAGGACCGCGCCGGCCAGCCGGCGTGCAAGACGGCCCGGTGCGGCCGCGCGCGGCAGATGACGGGCGGGCGCCGGACGGCGCCGATACGTGAGACGGATGGAAACCATGATCGGAGAGTCGGTGGACGATGGGCCAGTGCTGCTTTCATTACCCATGTCACGCGAACATCGAAAAACAGCTCAGGTAGACGGAAATTTTTTCGACGGACTCACGAACGGGCCGGCACGACCGTCGCCCAGTAGCGGGTCAGGTAGTGGACGTCGATCGGCAGCGTCGCCTTCAGCGTATCGAGCACGCGCGCGGGATCGTCGAGCGGATAGGTGCCCGACACGCGCAGGTCGGCCACGGCCGCATCGCAGCGCAGGCTGCCGCGCCGATAGCGGTCGAGCTCGACGACGAGGTCGGCCAGCCGCATGCGCGACGCGACGAGCATGCCGCCCGTCCACGCGGACGCATGCGGATCGAGCGGCGCCGGCGCGCCGATCGCATCGCGCGTGAAATCCGCGCCCTCTCCCGCCGCGATCACGCGCGTGCCGGCCGTCGCCTCGACCGGCTGTACGCGTACCGCGCCGGCGAACACCTCGATGCGTGTCGCGCCGTCGCGCTGCCGTACCGCAAAGCGCGTGCCGAGCGGCTGCAACTCGCCTTGCGCGGTCGCGACGACGAGCGGCCGCGCGGGCACGCGATCGTCATGGCCGCTCGTCACCATGATCGTGCCGCGCAGCAGCCGCAGGTGGCGCGCCGCGTCGTCGAAACGCACGTCGAGCGCGGTGTCGGTATCGAGCACGACGGTCGTGCGATCCGCGAGCGTCACCGTGCGTCGCTCGCCGACCGCCGTGCGCAGATCGGCCGGCCAGATTGCCGCGCGCCGCGCGGGCTCCGCCATCCATGCGGCGCCGCCCGCGAACAGCAGCACGGCCAGCGTCTTCACGGCCGCGCGGCGGCGGCCCGCACGCGGCGGCAACAGCGCCGCATGCGCGGCCTGCGCGTCGAGCCCGGCCGCGAGCCGGCCGAAGCGGCCCTGCATCGTTTCGATATGTCGCCATGCCGCGTCATGCGCCGGATCCTCGGCGCGCCAGCGCGCGAGCGCGGCGGCGAATGCGTCGTCGGTACGGCCGGCCTGCCGGTCGACCCACCATTCGACGGCGCGACGCGCGACGTGCGGCGGCACCGCCGGTGCGCCTGGAGCGGCCATCGGTCAGGCCGCCATCGCGAAGAAGCACTGCGTGCCGGCCTTCACGAGATAGCGCTTCACCGTCGCGAGCGACACGCCGAGTTCGCGCGCGATCTCGACCTGCGTGAGCCCGTCGAGTTGCGCGAGCAGAAACGCACGCTTCGCCGCGAGCGGCAGGCCGTCGAGCAGCTGGTCGATTTCGAGCAGCGTCTCGAGCACAACGGCCCGCTCTTCCGGCGACGGCGCATACGCTTCGGGGCGCTGCGCAAGCACGTCGAGATACGCACGCTCGATCTGCTCGCGCCGCCAGTGATTGCTCAGCACGCGCTGGGCGACCGTCGTCAGGAACGCGCGCGGCTCGTCGGCACCGATCGGCTCGTCGCGTGCGAGCAGGCGCATGAACGTATCGTGCGCGAGATCGGCCGCGCGATGCGCGCAACCGAGCTTCCGGCTCAGCCAGCCGCGCAGCCACGCATGGTGGCCGGCATAGAGGGCGTCGATTTCTCGATGGAGGGACAGCTTGTCAGCGGACATGGCCGGGTTCCGGGGTGCGCAGGCGTCAACGATTCTGTAAATGAGAATGATTATTATATACAAAAGTAAGCTTGCGGCCTCGGTTTCGATGCGCCCCGGTGCGCGCGGCGACGATCAGGTCGCGCCGGGGGCGAAGCTGCGATGTCGTCGCCGGCCGCGGGCGATACGTCCCTAACACACCCATTACAGTTCGGCCAATTCAATTCATTCAATAATTAATTGACGGATCAATAACAATATCCGGATCACCGCCATTCCCCGGTCGATTGCACGGAATTGTCACGGGATATGCAAGGTGCAATGGAGAAATCGCGAAATGACAACCAATTGATACGCGATTCTCAATAATTCAAATCCCTCAATAGCGCATATCGGAGGACGTCTCTGTCTGCGTCAGACCACAAAAGAGAATTTCATTTTTGCCGTTTTATTACGGCTCTGTAGTCTCCTGCCATTCCGGAACACGAACACGAGCGCAATGCGCAAGGAGATGAGATGAAACGCACGACCCTCTCGCTGATTTCGATCGCGTCATTCGCCGCGATACCGGTCGCACATGCGCAGTCGAGCGTCACGCTGTACGGCGTGATCGACACGTCGATCACCTACGTGAACCATGCGCAGGGCAAGGACAACGCGTGGATGCTCGGCAACAGCAGCGCGGGCAACCTGGCCGGCAGCCGCTTTGGCGTGAAAGGCACCGAGGATCTCGGCGGCGGGCTGAAGGCGCTGTTCCAGCTCGAGAACGGCTTCGACCCGAGCAACGGCCGGCAGGGCCAGGGTGGCCGCATGTTCGGCCGTCAGGCCTTCGTCGGCCTGACGAGCGACCGCTACGGCACGCTCACGTTCGGCCGCCAGTACGATCCGCTCGTCGATCTCGTGCAGGGCATCACCGCCGACAACTATCTGGGCAGCGTGTTCGCGACGCCGGGCGACGTCGACAACTACGACAACAGCTTCCGCGTCGACAACGCGGTGAAGTACACGTCGGCCGTCTATTCGGGCCTGCAGTTCTCGACGATGTACTCGTTCGGCGGCATCGCCGGCAGCACCGGTGCCGCGCAATCGTATTCGGCCGCCGTGTCGTACAACAACGGGCCGTTCAGCGTCGCGGGCGGCTATTTCCACGCGACCAACAGCCCCGCGTCGAACGGCCTGCGCAACGGCTGGACCAGTTCGTCGGACGGCACGTTCGACGGCCCGATCAACAACGGCTATGCGAGCGCCCACTCGATCGGCATCGCGCGCATCGCGGGCCAGTACGTCGCCGGCCCGTTCACGTTCGGCCTCGGCTACAGCAACGCGCAGTACCGCCGCGATGCGAGCTCGGCATTCAATTCGAACGAGCACTACAACACCGGGCAAGGCTTCGTGAACTACCAGGCGACGAATGCGCTGCTGGTCGGCCTCGGCTACAGCTATACGCGCTCGGGCGGCGATACGTCGGCGACCTATCACCAGGTATCGGCCGGCGCGGACTACAACCTGTCGAAGCGCACCGACGTCTACCTGACCGCCGCGTACCAGCATGCGAGCGGCCAGACCGGCGACGGCAACGGCGGGTCGATGGCCGCGCAGGCGTCGATCGGTTCGTATGGCTACGCGGGCACGAGCTCGCAGACGATGGTCAACCTCGGCCTGCGTCACCGCTTCTGATGAAAAGCGACCGGTCGCGCGCGGCGCGGCCGGTCGAATCCGCATGGCGTACACGGCGGCTTCGGCCGCCGTTGTTTTTTGCCGCTTTCCCTCCGAGCCGGACAAGGATTGCCCGGTGAAATCCTTTCCACGCGATTCAATACGGCACTCACGGTTCGACTGACGTCGTGCGTCAGGTTTCGATCGCCGCCATCGCCCTGGCATTCACCGAAAATCCGGCCATTTTTACCGATCAGGCATCGTCACACCTCGTGATCCGACGCGATAAAAATGCGTGGCGAACGCGTGGACAAATGCAAAGGAAAGTTTGACGCGAGCCATTTGTCTGCCCGCTATGGCACACTTCGCGTCTCTCGTCATTTCCTTGCACCGGGCGGCCGGATTCCGCCCCATCCTGCCATGCCGCGTCATACAACCCGTTCGATCAGCCGCGAAACGCTGACAATCGCCTCGACGATTGCGATGTCGTGCGTGCTGCACAGCGTCGCGCGAGCCGATTGCCTCGACGACGCGGCCGCGTTCCAGCACGTGAGCGTCAGCCTGATGCGCGGCATCGCGCAGGTCGAATCGGGGATGAATCCGAACGCCGTCAACACCAATACGAACGGCACGGTCGACATCGGGCTGATGCAGATCAACAGCACGTGGCTGCCGACGCTCGCGCGCGAGGGCATCACGCGGGAAAGCCTGTTCGATGCATGTACGAACGCGTATGTCGGTGCGTGGATCCTGTCGCAGAACATCCGCCAGCTCGGCCCCAACTGGAACGCGATCGGCGCGTACAACTCCGCCTCGCCAGACAAGCGCCTCGCGTATGCGCGCAAGGTCTATGATGCAATCCGGACCATGCCGGATTCGCCGGATACTCCCATGCCTATCCTGCCCCCCTCTTTTACGCCGCCGCAACAGGCACAGGCGTACAACCCGTTCGCGAGCCTGAGCGTGTCCGCGTCGCAGCCGGTCACGCGTCCGCGCATGATCTCGTCGGCCCCGCCGCCTCCGCAGGGCGGGCCCGCGGGCCCGGCCGGCACGTACAACTTCGGCTGGACGGTCACCGGTGCCGATCAGGCGAAGCCGACCCAGGTGTTCGACGACGGTTCGCGAATCTACGTGCAGTTCAGCGACATGAAGCACTTGCCGGCGATCTTCACCGAAACGTCGTCGGGCCGCGTGCTGATGTCGTGGGAGCTGCAATTCCCGTATGCCGTTCTGACGCGTCCCGCGCAAACGTTAATCTTCCAGCTCGGGCCATTCGAGGCGCGCGCGCAGCGCGGCGCAGCCGTGGGTGCGGGCATGACCGCGCAGGCCGGAACGACAGGTACGGCTGCGGCCGCCGCGTCGAAGAAGCCGGCCAGTACGGCCGCGAACGCGACGACGAACGCGGCAGCCGGTACGGCGTCAAAACGCACGGCGTCGGCCGATGCGCTGTGGTATCTGAATACGCCGTCGACGTCGGGATCGGCGGCGGCCTCGCCATCGACGGCGAATCTTCCCGCCACGCTGCCGACGGCCGTCACGTCGAACACGCCGCCGCCCGCGCCGGCTCAAGCGCCGGCTGCGGCCGCCCAGCCTTCGCGCGTCAGCACGGACGCGCTGTGGTACATCTCGAAGTGACGCGCCTCCGCTCGCGCGTCTAGCGCGTCACGTCGGTGCTGTCGCCTCACCCGCGCCGCACCCAGATCACTTTCCCGTCGCGAATGCCGAGATTCCGGCGCTCCTCGCGGTAGTCCATCGTGCCCGGCAGCGATTTTCCGTCACGCTCGAGCACGCGCCACAGGCAGCCGCCGAGCAGTGTGGCCGCGTCGGCCTCGGATTTGCCGACCAGCGCGTCGTCCGGCGCGGCGTCCGCCTTGCACGCGCTCACGGCGCCCGACGGCGCGGGGTTCATCACCGCGCCGCCGGCGGTGGCGTTGGGGTGCTTCGTGTTCATGTCCGCACATCCTGCAAAGGTTGCGCTCGCAACGAATGCAACGAGCATCGTGATCGTGTTCTTCATCGGTTTCTCCCTGTCTCGACCCGGTGTGCCGTGTGCGGCCTTCGTGCACGGCCGGGCATCGCATGAATGATCGGTGCCGCGCGGCGCCGGCCGTTTCCTGACGAAAGCCGGCCAGCGAATGTCGGCGGTGACGCGACCCGGTCCGGCCGTGTCGGCGAACCGGGTCGCAAGTCCGGTATCGCGCCGGATCCGCCTGCATGTTACCGCACGCAATTCGCCGCGACGGCTGCAACGCCGACACCCACGCATCCCGTGCGGCATGCGCGTGCCGGCACCCCGCTCAGAACTTGTAGGTCACGCCCGCAATCCCGTAGTAGTTGCTGCGCGACTGAACGATCGGACTGTCGCCGTAGCGACCGAGCAAGCGCGTCACGCCGCCGGTCGCGAGCACCGACCAATGCTGCGACAACGTCCAGTTCCACGCGACCGCCATCGACGCACTGTCGATCCCGCCGCTCGTCGAATACGGCCGGAACCGGCTCGTCATCGACTGCGCATCGGTCACGCCGTAGAACGTCTGCGTATAGCGCCCCGAGCCCGCATGCACGGTGCCCGTCACGATGATCTCGTGCTGCGCGGTCTTGAACACCGGCACCGCGAGATCCATGTGCCCCGACACACCGCGCGATGTATGCGTCACCGGTGAATCGATCGTGACGCTCAGTTCGGCCGCATTGAAAAGCGTCACGCCCGCGCGCACGCCGACCAGCACCGAACCCGGAATCCGGCCCATGCCCTTCAGGTAGTCGGAGCCCGGCAGGTCGAAGCGGTTCTCGTCCGCGCGGCCGGCGTCATAGCTCACGGCCGCCGATACGAACACGCCATGCGGCAGGTCCAGCCGGTAACCGGCGCCCTGCGTGCCGTCGATGAAGAAGCCGTTGCCGAACGTCGCGGAGAACGACGGCGCGACGACCCCGCGATACTGGTTGCTGCCCGGGTAGCGCGGTGCGACACCGCCGCCGAGCGACAGCGAATACTGGTTTTCCGCGTGGGCGGCGGCGGCAAGGGTCAGGCCGGCGAGCGGCATGCAATAGCGGTAGCGGCGGAGGAGTGGGCGCACAATATTGAGATAAGAGTGACGGAGCCCGCAGTCTAGGTGTCGCCCTGCGCCGAGACTGTCCTGAATCTGCGGAGAATCTGTGCTCAATTGTGTTCGATTGTTCGAGATTGTCGTCCGAGTCCCCCGCCCTCCGGTGCGCCGGATAGAATTCGCGTGCCGCGCCGCCCCTCAGCCTGCCGGGTGCGAGATGGCGCGTGCATCCTGAGGAGACCATGAACGAAGACCTGCTCAAATACCGTGTGCTGCTGATCGAGGACGACGACCGTCTCGCGCAGCTTGTCCGCGAATACCTCGACGGCTACGAATTCGCGGTGACGGTCGTACGACGCGGCGACCTCGCCGTCGCGGCCGTGCGCGAGCACCAGCCGGCCCTCGTGATCCTCGACCTGATGCTGCCGAACCTCGACGGGATGGAAGTCTGCCGGCGCATCCGTGCGTTCACCAACGTCCCCGTGCTGATCCTGACCGCGCGCGCGGACGTCTACGACCAGGTTGCCGGCCTCGAGACTGGCGCCGACGACTACGTGACGAAGCCGCTCGAGCCGCGCGTGCTCGTTGCACGCGCCCGTGCGCTGTTGCGCCGCGCACAGCCGGCCGCCGCCGAAGCGCCCGTCACCGCGCCGGAGGCCCTCGTGTTCGGCGAACTGACGATCTCGCCGCCAAACCGCACCGTCACGTGGCGCGGCGATCCTGTCGACCTGAAGACGGCCGAATTCAATCTGCTGCTGATCCTCGCGCGCGCGGCCGGCACCGTACTGAGCCGCGACGACATCCTGAAGCAGTTGCGCGGGATCGAATTCGACGGACTCGACCGCTCGGTCGATTCGGGCATCTCGAAGCTGCGCCGCCGGTTCGAAGATGCGTCATCGGAACCGCACAAGATCAAGACGATCTGGGGTCGCGGCTATCTGTTCAGCCCTTCCGCGTGGGACGAATAAATGCTGCGCCCGTTGATCAGGCTGTACCTCATCGTGATCGTGTGCGTCGCCGCCTCGATCGTGTTCATCCAGCTGGCGTTCGACCGGATCTTCTACGAGCGCGTCGCACAGGCGCAGCGCGACTCGCTGACGACCTATTCGTTCGTGCTGAACGACTACCTCGAGCGCCATCCGGGTACGCAGCGCGAGCTTGCGCTGCGCGAACTCGCACTGCACGGCAACGAAGGGTTCGGCTTCATGTCGATGGCCGATGCGCGCGCACAACTGAGCGGTACACCGCTGCACGATCTCGATGCCGGCAGGATCGCGATCAGCTACAACGGCAAGGATTACTATATGCCGCTCGCGGACGGCTCCGTGCTGCACGCGCGCCCGATCGAGCCGCCGGACCTCGACATCCGGATCTATGCGTACCTGTTGCTCGCGCTCGCGACGCTGTTTGCGGTCGTGCTGTGGATTCACTATCACTGGCGCGACATTCGCAGGCTGCAGGATGCGGCGCGCGCATTCGGCGCCGGCACGCTGTCGACACGCGTGAAGCTGTCGGGCAAGTCGAACATCTACGATCTGTCGCAGCAGTTCAACGACATGGCCGCGCGCATCGAGGCGTCGATCAAGCAGCAGCGCGAAATGATGCACGGCATCTCGCATGAACTGAAGACGCCGCTGGCCCGGCTCGAATTCGGGCTCGCGCTGCTTGCCGAGCCCGATGAAACCGGACGGATGCGCGAACGCCGCGATGCACTGCGGCGCGACGTGCGCGAACTCGACGAACTCGTTACCGAGCTGCTGACGATCGGCCGCCTGGAACAGGGGGCGAGCGAGCTTTCGCCGATGGAAATCGACGTCGACGCGCTGATCGACAGCGTCGCCGGAAATGTCGCGAACGATGTCGCCGATCGCGGAATCACGCTTGACGTATCGGCGCTCGGTGCGCCCGCGACCCACGTGTGCGATCCGAAGCTCGTCGCCCGCGCGCTGCTGAACCTGATCCGCAACGGCGCACGCTATGCGTCGCACAAGGTCCTGCTGGCCGCTGCCAGCGACGCGACCGGCGCGCTCGTGCTCAGCGTCGACGATGACGGCCCCGGCATTCCGGCCGCCGAACGCGCGCGCGTGTTCGAACCGTTCCAGCGGCTCGATTCCAGCCGCGACCGCCAGACCGGCGGTTTCGGTCTCGGGCTCGCGATCGTGCGGCGTGTCGCGCAGGTGCACGGCGGCGACGTGCGGCTCCTGGATTCGCCGCTCGGCGGCGCACGCATCGTCATCACGCTGCCCGCGCTGACGATGCCGGACAGCCTCTTCGACGTGCCCGGCACCGATTCACGCGCCGATACGCCCGGCGCCGGCAAGCGCACGGCCAAGCCGTCGCGATGACAGGCACGGCGGGCCGCCGCCCCGCCCTCGCCTGACCGGATCGCGCCGCTCAGCGGCGGCGCAGCAACGCGACGAAGAACAGGCTGCCGAACAGCGCAGTGACGATACCGATCGGCAAATCCTCCGGCGCAGCAAGCGTGCGGGCCGCGACATCGGCCCACACGAGCAGGATCGCGCCCGTCAGCGCGGCGACCGGCAACAGCCGGCCGTGCTCGGCGCCGACGACGCGCCGGCACAGATGCGGCGTCACGAGCCCGACGAAGCCGATCGCACCGCTCACCGCGACCATCGCGCCCGTCGCGAACGACGCGATGACGAACACCTCGCGCCGCATCCGCGCGCTCGGCACACCGAGCGACGCCGCGGCAACATCGCCCGACATCAGCGCATTCAGTTCGCGCCGTCGCGCGTACAGCGCGCCGCCGGCGAGCACCGCGCACACGGCCGGCACCGGCAGCAAATCCCAGCGCGCGAGCCCGACGCCGCCGAGCATCCAGAACAGCACCGCCGACGCGGCGCGCTGGTCGCCGAGATACAGCAACAGGTTGCCGAATGCGGCCATCATGAACGACACCGACACGCCCGCGAGCAACAGCCGGTCCGATTCGAGCCGCCCGCCCCGGTGAGCGAGCGCGACGACGCAGGCAGTTGCCGCGAGCGCGCCCGCGAACGCGGCGGCCGACAGCGTGAACGGGCCGAACGCCGCACCGACCACCACCGTGACCGCGACGGCGCCGAGCATCGCGCCCGCACTCACGCCGAGCAGGTGCGGATCGGCCAGGCGATTTGCGGTGGCCGCCTGCAACGCGACGCCGACCGCCGCCAGCGTCGCGCCGACGATCGCGGCCAGCAGCGCGCGCGGCATCCGGATCAGCCACACGATGCTGTCATCGCCCGCGCCCGTCGCGAACGCGCCGGCCCCGCCGACCGCCGATGCGATGTGCGTGGCAACGATCCGCACCGCCGCCGTCATCGCGATCGGCGCCGGACCGAACGCGGCCGACACGACGATCGACACGATCAGCAGCACGGCCAGCGCCGGTAGCACGACGCGCATGCGGGGCCGCGATGCACGCATATACCTGCTCATCGCGCCAGCCCGGCGAACGCGGCCGGATACAGCGCGCGCGCCAGCGTCTCGACGGCCGCGACGTTCTCGGGGCCCGGTGTCGCCGCATCGTACGGAATCACGACGAAGCGCCGGTCGCGGATCGCGGCCACGCGCGCGAGCGCCGGCTGGCTCAGCAGGAACTGCTGCTTCTGCGCGGCCGTCACCGCCGAATAGTCGACGATCACGATCACCTGCGGATCGCGCGCGACCACGCTCTCCCAGCTCACCTGCGTCCAGCTGCGCGGCAGGTCGTCCATCACGTTGCGCGCACCGGCCGCCGCCAGCAACGCGGTAGGCATCGCGAGCCCGCCCGCGGTCATCGGCTTGTCGGTGCCGCTGTCGTAGACGAACACGCGCAGCGGCGTCGGCTGCCCGATCGTGCGCGACACCGTCGCGAGGCGCGCGCGCATCGCGGCGACGACCTTCACGGCGCGCGCCTCGACGCCGAAGATCCGGCCGAGATTGTTCAGGTCGCGAAACAAGTCGTCGAACGACGCGGCCGATTGCTTCATCACGTGCGAACACGATTCGGTCAGTTCATAGGTACGAATGCCGAACGGTGCGAGCGTCGCGGGCGTCACGGGGCCGCCAACATGCATCCCGTAGTTCCAGCCCGCGAGATAAAAGTCGGCGCGTGCGGCGGCCAGCACCTCGAGCGACGGATACTGGCTCGCCAGTTCGGGCACGCCACGCAATGCATCGCGCACGCGCGCGGTGCCCGTCTTCCAGCCGCCGATGCCCGTATAGCCGACGAGCCGGTCCTTCAGGCCGAGCACGAGCATCATCTCGGTCAGGTTCACGTCGTTGCTCACCGCACGCGCCGGCGCACGCTCGAACGTCACGTCGCGCTCGCAACTGCGCACGGTGACGGGATAAGCGCCCGCTTGAGCGGCGGCGCCGCCGAGCACGGCGGCCGCAAGCAGCCGACGTGCAACAGAGGACGAAGGTAACGGCATGGCGGTCATTCCGGATGAAGCGGCGTGATGCGCGGCCGTCCCGAGACGGGATGCCGATCGACGAGCACGGTGACGCCGAACACGTCGCGCAGCAGCGCTTCGGTCAGCACGTCGCCCGGCGCGCCGGACGCGACGACCCGACCGCGCGCGAGCACGTGGAGCCGGTCGCAGTACGCGGCCGCAAGATTGAGGTCGTGAATCGTCGCGAGCGTCGCGATGCCGAGGCGGCGCACGCGTGCGAGCAGTTCGAGCTGGTGACGCAGGTCGAGATGGTTGGTCGGTTCGTCGAGCAGTAGCAGTTCGGGCTGCTGCGCGAGCGCGCGGGCCAGCAGCGCGCGCTGCTTCTCGCCGCCCGACAGCGACGCGAAGCGTTGCGCGCGGCGCTCGACGAGGCCGACGTCGTGCAGCGCGGATTCGACGATGCGGCGATCGTCGGCCGACTCGGCATCGAACGGCCGCTTGTGCGGCGTGCGCCCCATACCGACCAGTTCGTCGACCGTCAGCCCGAAATCGTCCGGCGTCTCCTGCTGCAGCACCGCGACGCGCTGCGCGACCGCGCGCGGCCGCATGCGCCATACGTCCTGCGCATCGAGCACGACGCGGCCCGCGTCGGGCCGCGCATAACGGAATATGCAGCGCAGCAGGCTCGTCTTGCCGCTGCCGTTCGGGCCGACCAGCCCGACGAACTCGCCTTCGGCGACCGTCAGCGTCACCGAATCGAGCACGTCGATCGCGCCGCCGGGAGACCAGCTCACGCGTTCGATGTCGAGCATGTGCGTGACGGGATGCACGTCGCGCCGCACTAGAAGCGCATCGTCGCGACGAGCTCCGCCGAGCGCGACGGGCCGAGCAGCCATTGCTCGCCGCCATTCGACGTCGTCGCCGCGTACGTGCGGTTCGCGAGATTGCGCAGATACAGCGCGAGCTCGGTGCGCGACGTCGGCTGCCAGCGCAGCGACGCATCGAACACCGTGTACGACGGCACCTGCAGGCGGTTCGCATCGTCGCCGTAGGTCGCGCCGACGTAGCGCACGCCCGCGTTCGCCTGCCAGCGTTCGGCGAACGCCCAGCCGAACCACAGGTTCGCGGTCTGCTGCGGCACGTTGGACGGCACGTTACCGGCCCGCGACACCGTCGCGCCACCGGTCGTCTGGTTGAATTCGTCGTAGCGTGCGCGCAGCAGCGCGACGTTCGCGTCGATCGTCCAGCCGTGCGGCAGCCGCGCGCCCCCCGTCAACTCGACGCCGCGCGACGATTGCCGGCCAACCTGCTGGCGCAGCGCGGGATTGAACGGATCGGTACTGAGCAGATTGCGCTTCGTGATGTCGTACACCGCGAAGGTCCAGTACGCGCGGCCGTCGAGCAGCGTCTGCTTGAGCCCGGCCTCCCACTGTTCACCGGTCGCGAGCCGGTAGTTCGCCTGCGACGCGGACAGCGTCACGAGCGAGCCGAGCCCTTCCGCGCCCGTCGTGTATTGCGCATACGCGCTGAGCGTCGGTGCAACTTCGAACACGAAACCGGTACGCCAGCCGACGTTCGCGAATCGCTTGTCGAAGCCCGTGCCGGTGGCCGCCTGTTCGCGGCTGAATGCAATGTGGTCGTAGCGCAGGCCGCTCACCCATGCGAGCCGCGGCAGCACTTCGAGCCGGTTTTCCGCGAAGACCGCGGCCTGCCGCGCCCGTGTGCTGAATTGCGGCACCGTCGGATCAGGGCTCGTGAATGCGCCGGGATCGAAGCCGTGCGCGGGCACCGTCGATTCGCCGCCGTACGGCGAGTTGTTGGTGCCGCCGAACGTGATCTGGCTGAATTCCGTGCCGACGACGAAGCGGTTCGCACGGCCGAACAGCGTGCCGTCGAAACGCGCGCTCAGCCGGTCGCCGATCTGCCGCTGGTGGTGACCGATGTCGAGATAATCGCTGCGCGTGACACGCCCCGTCGCCGGGTCGAGCGCATATGCCTCGGCATTGCGCCAGTGACGGTTCGACGTCAGGTAGTAGAGCTGGTTGTCGATCGTCACGCCGGCCGTGGGCCGGTAGCTGGCGGACAGACGCGTCCACTGGTCGTAGTAGGAAATCGTCGCATCGCCGACGTTGTAGTTGAGCTTGCGCAGCGACGGATCGAGCACGCCGTTCGGCGCCGGCACACCGTAGTAGGTCGCCGGCATCTGGCGGCCGTAGTCGTAGTCGAGCGTCAGCGTGAGCTGCGGGCTCACGTCGAATTTCAGCGCGCCGCCGATGGCCGTCGTATGCGTATCGGCCCGCTCGGCGAGGCCGTTCGCGCGCGCATCGCTCGCGTAGAAACGGTAAGACAGCCGCGGGCCGAGCGCGCCCGTCGTATCGAACGCAAAGCGCTTCGCGCCGTCGGCGCCGACACCAACCTGCAGCGTCGTCTCCCGCATGCGCTGCGGCCGCTTCGGCACCACGTTCACGACGCCGCCGATCGCGCCTTCACCGTACAGCACCGATGCCGGCCCGCGCAGCACCTCGATGCGCTCGACCGACCATGTGTCGAACGGGAACGTGATCGTGCCGGCCGCCGGCATCAGCCGCACGCCGTCGAGCAACGTCATCACCGATTCCTGCCCGCTGAAGCCGCGCACGCTCAATGCGGTGCCGCCGGTACCGGGCGCCATCGCGCTCGAAAAACCCGCGGTGCGCGTGACCGCGTCGAGCACCGTGCGATCGCCGCGTGCTTCGATCGCGTCGGCCGTGACGGTTTCGACGCTCGCGGGTGTATCGAGGCTCGCGAGCCCGAGCCGTGAACCCGTTGCGAGCGGCTGCGTCAACGGGTCGGCCGGCGCGGATGGCGCGCTGACGTTGATCGCCGGCAGCGCGTGCCGGTCTTCCGGCGCGGGTGCGGCGGCTTCCGCGGCCAGCGCGCCGGACGTGGCCATCGCACAGCCCAGCAGCGTCGTGCAGCTGCGCGCGGCGCGTGCGCGCCAACTCCCGCCGTCGCGGTCCGAGGCACAATCGCGCCGCGTGCGCCGCACCGTCCTGTTCCTGGTTTTCGTCACTTCGTATCGATCGTCGTGTGGCTTCGTCGCGTGCGGCCATGCCCGGCAAACCGGGCCGGCCCGCGGCGAAAACATCAGATGATACAATATATCATTTTGATTGTCAGTTTTTTGTCAGGTTGATCGCGCGATCGGCCGCGCCTTCACGACCGCGCGAGGGTTGTCGTTCGCGCGAGCCGGGCCGGCGCGGTTTCCTTCAGCGCCAGCACGACGAACAGGCCGAGCACCAGCGCCCCCATCCCGAGCTGCATGATGTACTGGATGCCGAAGTGCTTTGCGACGTAGCCCGCGACCGACGGCGCGATGCCGCCGCCGAAGATTTCGCCGACACCGATCACGAGCCCGGACGCCGTGGTCATCAGTTGCGCCGGCACGGCTTCCGCGCTGATCGGCCCGACGGTCAGCGTGATCATCGCGAACACGAAGAAGATCGTCGCCAGGAGCCCCGCGAACAGCGCGACCGGCTCTGCCCCCGTGCGAGAGAACGACCACAGCGACACGAACGCACCGAGTACCGACAGCACCATCACCGGCCGGCGGCCGATCCGGTCGGACAGCGCCGGCATCGCGATCCCGCCGAGCGTGCCGCCGATGCCCGTTGCGGACAGCACGAAGCCCATCTGCTGGAGGCCCAGGTGCAGATAGTCGGTCAGGTAGTTCGGCAGCAGCGCGCTCAGCACGATCAGGCAGGTCAGCCAGCACAACATCCCGACGAAGCAGAGCGGCACGTTGCGATAGCGCAGCACGTCGCGCCAGCGATGGCTGCCGGCATCAGCCATATCGGTATGCGCGGCCGCGCGCTCGGCGCTGGTGTCGCGCAACACCTTCCACGTCAACACGCACACGACGAGCCCCGGCACCGCGACCATCGCGAAGATCCAGTGCCACGGCACGACGCGCATCAGCTGCGTGACGACGATCGGCGCGATGCCGAGCCCGAAGAGCGGCAGCGCCGCCTGCTGGATGCCGACGTTGCGGCCGTGGCGCGCCGGGTCCGACGCATCGAGGGTCGCCGTGATGCTCGACGGCGTGTACGCGCCTTCCGCGAAGCCCATCACCGCGCGTATCGCCATCAGGCTGCCGACGCCCCACGCGAGCCCGCTCGCGCAGGCCAGGAGCGAAAAAGCGAGCATTGCCGGAAGGATGACCTTGCGGTGTCCGAAGCGGTCGGACAGGTTGCCGGTCAGCAGCGCGGACACACCCCACGCGACCGACAGTGCGGCCGTGATGTGGCCAAGATCCTGGTAGTCGAGTTTCAGGTCCCGCATCATCACGGGAAAGAGCGGCATGATCATGAAACGGTCGACGCCGACGAGCCCGAATCCGAGCGCGAGCAGCGCGACGATCTTCCATTCGTACGAGGTGTCCCGACCGGACACGTGTGCGTGATTCATCTGGTTTCTCCAAGGGGTGCGCGAGGCCGCGCGGTCAGAACACGGTGTGCATGCCGATGCGTGCGATCGCCTGGTTCGCACCGGACGATGCACCGTCCGGATCGAGCACGCCGTTGATCTGCGCATGTGCGCCGCTGCTCGCGCGCTGCCACGCGCCGCTCGCATAGACCATCGTCCGCTTCGACAAGTGATACTGGATCGTGGCCGTCAGCTGGTGCGCATGGTTGTCGTCGAGCGTCGCGTTGCCCTTCATGTACATGTAGTCCGCGCCGAGCGTCGTTGCGCCGGTCAGCTGCCACGTGCCGCCCACCTCGCCCATCCACGCGGCGCCACCCGATGCCGCATTGCGGACCGTCGTGAACAGCGCGCTCAGGTTGGCCACGCCGAACCCGTAACGCAGGCCGGCGCCCCAGTTGCGCACGCTGGTCGCGGGCGAGCCGGCCTGCGCGCCGTATTTTTCGTTCGTGTAAGCGGCGGCCGCGCCGAACGTGCCGATCGAGTAATCGGCGCCGACGCTCACGGTATTGTTCGCGCCAATGCTGCCCGGCACGCCGCCGAAGCCGTACAGCGCGCCGAACTTCAGCCCGCCGATCACGGGGCTCACGTACTTGACCGCGTTCGCGACGCGCTGGCTGCCGGCCATCCGGTCCCAGTCGAACGCGCCGGTCGGATTGCCCGGCAACGCGAGCTTCTGAAACGGGCCGTTGCGCAGGTTGTACAGGCCGCCGACGTCGCGCGCCGCGTCGACGCCACCGAAGAACAGCGTGTCGGCCATGAACTCGTACTGGTTACCGAGCGTGACCGTGCCGTAGCGGTCGTTCTGCAAGCCGACGAACGCGGTGCGCGCGAACAGCCCGTCGCCGATCGTCGCGCCCGAACCGATCGCGATCTGGCTGACGAGCTGGAAGATCGCGTGCGTGCCGCCGCCGAGATCCTCGCTACCGCGCAGCCCGACGAGGCTCGGCGTGAAAATACCGTCGTCGAACTTCGCGACGCCGTGACCGCCTTCGTTGCTCACGTAACTGATGCCTGCATCGAGCAGGCCGAACAGCGTGACGCTGCTCTGCGCGGACGCCGCGCATGCATGCCCGAGCGCCAGCACGCCGATTGCACAGGTCTTCTTGCCGACCATCCTGATCTCCAAATATGATTCGTTATACTGATTGATATGATAAAAAAGACGCCGTGCGCGCCGGCGCGAGCCGGCCGCATGCGGTGACGATCAGGCAGCTTCGGTGTTCTCGAAGAAATAGTCCGGGACGTCCGGGCCCCAGAGGTACAGCGAGTCCTCCGGCGGGTGGTCGCCGACCGGCCACTCGACGCCCGCACCGACATAGTCGATGTCGGCCGAATACTCCCAGAACGAGCCCCACGGATCGCGCACGTACTGAAAGTAGTTCGAGCCCAGCACGTGACGCCCGACACCCCAGCCTTGCGCATATCCCGCCCGCTGCATCTGCATCTTGCCGAGCCCGACGTCGTCGACGGCCGGCACGTCCCATGCGCTGTGATGCCAGCCCTTCGCGGTGCCCTGCGCGAACGCGATCAGATGATGGTCGCTGCCGTGGCGCGCATGCAGGAACGCAACGATGCCCGCGGCGCCGTCCGACAGGCCGAGGCCGAGCGCCTGCTCGTAGAACGCGATCGCCCGGCCGATGTCGGGCGTGAACATCAGCACGTGCGACAGCCGTGCCGGATGCACGATCGGCGCATCGCCGCGAAACAGCGCGCCGCGCTGCGGCCGGATGCCGGTCGCGCGCGGCGGCGCCGGCTTGCAGCCGGGTGTCGTCTTCGCGCCCGTCTTCAGCTGCAGCAGGTTGCCGTCCGGATCCTCGAACCAGAAGCCGTCGTGCGCCGCCTGCCCTTCCGGCGCCGCCGCCGCGCGACCGCCCACACCGAGAATCTGCGCGCGCAGCGGCACGAAATCGTCGGCGAAGCAGTTGAGCGACAGAAATGCGAGCCGCTTGCGCGGCCCGTCGCGCAGCGTCGCCCACACGTGGCCGCCGGGCTCCGTGCGCAGCCGCAGTTCGTGCCCGGCTTCCTCGACGTCGAAGCCGAATGCCGTCACGAACCGGCGGGCCTCCGCGAGGCCCGGCACGTCGAGCGCGAAATGGTCGATGCTGTGGATGCCGAACGGGGCCCGCCTGCCTGGCCCGGTTGCAGCAGTCGTCGTCGCAGTCGTCATGCCGACCTCCGTTACGCTTCGGCCAGCGCGGCCGCATCGGCCTGCGCACGTGCACGCCCCGCGTCGCCGAGTATCCGCGCCATCACGCGGCGCAGCGCACCGGCCGGATCGTCCGCCATCGCTTCCGAACGCCACGCGACGAAGCGGTCGGGCCGCACCAGCACGCAGCCGTGATCCTCGATCTCGCGCTGCCGCGCCCAGTCGCCGTACACGTCGAACGTCGGCGTGCCGGGTGCGATCGACACCGCGCGGATCTCGATCCCGAACGCTTCGCCGGCCTGCTTCGCCGCGTCGAGCCATGCGTCCCCGCCGGCGCCCGTGAGCACCGTGAACGCGCCGTGGCCGACGAGATCGAGCGTCGAAACCTGCTCGCCGCCGTGCTGGATCCACGCGTGCGGAATGGATGCGCCCGGCGTTGTCGTCGGATGATAGTAAAGCTCCGGATCGCGCGACGGAATCGGGAATGTCGCGCCGTCACGCACGATCGCGGATGACGTGTAGTGCTGGCCCAGCTCGACGCCGTGGCAGTTGAACTGGTAGTTCTGCAGCTCCACCGCATCGGCAAGCGTCTTGCGGCGCTTGCGGCCCGCGTCGTCCTCGGCGAACAGCCCGTCGAGCGAAGCCCAGCCTTCTTCCGCAGTCTGCCCTTCCGAGAAGCCGAGTGCCTGCGCGATCGGCAGCATCTCGCCGACCGATTTGATCGCACGATTCACGACCGTCTCGGCCACCGGCTGGCGTTCGTCCGAATAGGTACGAAGGAGCGCGGGCGAGGCCTGCCCCTTCACGATCATCGCGAGCTTCCACGCGAGGTTGAACGCATCCTGCACCGACGTGTTCGAGCCAAGCCCGTTCGCCGGCGGATGGCGGTGCGCGGCATCGCCGGCGATCGCGACGCGGCCTTTCACCATCGTGCGCGCGACCATCCGGTTGATCGTCCATTTCGACACGGCCTTCACGCGGATCGGGATATCGGGGTCGCCGATCGTCGCGCGGGCCCTTGCGATCACCGCTTCGTGGCTCAGGTCGGGCTCGCCCTCCTTCGGGTTGTACATGAACAGCAGCACCCATTCGTTCCAGGGCCGCACGCAAATGTACGTACCGCTGCCGACCCAGTAGTCGCTGCCCGGCTGGCTCATCCAGTACAGCACGCCCGGGCGATGCGCGGTGTATTTCTCGAGGTCGACCTCGAGCCAGCAGTTCACCGCGCAACCGAGCCCCATTTCGCCGTCGAGCTCGAAGCCGAGCTGCTTGACCACGGTGCTTTGCGCGCCGTCCGCGCCGACCGCGTAATCGGCGATCACCTCGATCTCCTCGCGCGTCACGACGTCGACGAGCTGCGCGATCACCGCGTCGTCCGTCTGGCGAATCGACACGAGTTCGGTGTTGAACAGGATGCGCGCCCCATACTCGCGCGCCGCGCCAAGGATCACCGGCTCGAGCAGGTGCTGCGGCGCATTGCACATCTGCGACGGGCTGGCCGCCTCGTAGTCGGCCTTGCGCCGCGTGCCGGTGCCCCAGGTCTGCAACCGCGCGATCTCGCGGCCCGCGAAGCTGGTCGCCCACACGTTGTTGGTCATCAGCTCGTTCGGCGTCGCGAGCGCGCGCACGCGCTCCTCGATGCCGAGATCGCGGAACACCTCGACGGTGCGCTGGTTCGTGATGTGCGCGCGCGGCGAATGGGCGGTGCCCGGATAGCGCGTGATCGCCAGCACGTCGACGCCGTACTTCGCGAGCAGCGCCGCGGTCGTCAGCCCGGCCGGCCCTGCGCCGACCACCAACACCGGAACTCGAATCTGTCTCATGTCTGCCTCAGTCTCTTGATGGATGCGTTCAACGGCCGGCGTTCATTGCGCCGCGTCTTCGTCGCGCACCGGATTGCGAAGGATGCCGAGCCCTTCGATCTCGACCTCGCACACGTCGCCGTCGCGCATGATCAGCTTCGGGTCGCGCGCCCAGCCGATGCCGGCCGGCGTACCGCTGACGATCACGTCGCCCGCTTCCAGCGTGATCGCCTCGCTGACGATCGCGATCAGCGTCGCGACGTCGAACAGCATGTCGCTCGTGTTGGCCGACTGCACGACCTTGCCGTTCAGCCGCGTTTCCAGCCGCAGCCCGGCGCCACCCGCCGGCAGTTCGTCGGCCGTCACGAGTGCGGGGCCGAAGGCGCCGGTGCCGTCGAAGTTCTTGCCGACCGTCCATTGCGGCGCCTTGAACTGGTACTCGCGCACCGAGCCGTCGTTGAACACCGAGTAGCCGGCCACGCACTCCAGCGCGCGCGCCTTCGGCACGTGACGTCCGCCGCTCTTCAGCACGACGGCCAGCTCGCCCTCGAAGTCCAGCGAGTCGGACACGCGCGGCCGGATCATCGCCGCGCCGTGCCCGATCAGGCTCGTCGTGAAACGCGGAAACAGGGTCGGATAGGTCGGCTGCTCGTACGGGCTCTCCTTCGTGTGGTCCGCGTAGTTCAGCCCGACGCAGATGATCTTGCCGGGCCGCGTGAGCGGCGGCAGCCACGTCACTTCGTCGACGTGGAAGGTCGGGCCGGCCGACGCCTGACAGTCGGCGAAGCCGGCCAGGTCGATACCGCTCGCGAGCAACTGTTCGAGCGTCGCATCGCCGAGCGACACGATGGTCGAGTCGCGCTGCACGCCGAGCATCCGTTTGCGGCCATCGGGCGAAAAATTCACGTAACGCATGACATCTCCAGATCAAGGGGGTCGCCGCCGGGCTGGCCGCGATTTAGATACAAATTTAGAAAATATATATATTTTCGTCTTTGCATGTTTACCCTAGGCTTCGCATACGTCTACCGGTTCTGCATATAATTTGGCCATCTGGAGGGAACTATTCGTGGACATGACGTTTGACGACGCGGCGACCGGCGGCTCGCGAACCATGGCGTCGGTACTGGCCGACACCATTCTTCGGGACATCGTGTCGGGTGCGCTCGCGCCCGGCTCCAAGCTGAAGATCCGTGAGCTGGCCGACCGCTACCAGGCCGGCGTGATCCCGCTGCGCGAGGCCGTATCGCGACTCGCGATGAGCGGCTTCGTCGACGCGGAGGACCAGCGCGGCTTTCGCGTGACGCCCGTGTCCCGCGCGGATCTCGAAGACATCACGTCGGTGCGGCAATGCATCGAATCCGAAGCGCTGCGCGACGCGATCGAAAGCGGCAACCTCGAATGGGAAGCGTCGGTGCTCGCCGCGTTCCACCTGGTGAACAGCCTGCCGACCGTCATCGACGAACCGCCGCGGATGAACCCCGACTGGGAACGCGCGCACGACCACTTCCACTCCACGCTGCTGGCCGGTTGCCGTTCGAAATGGCTCAAGCATTTCGCGGCGACGCTGCGCACACAGACTGCGCGCTACCGGCATCAGTCGCTGCGCAGCCAGCATGCGGGCGAGCGCGATGTCGGTCGCGAGCACGAGGACATCGTGAAGGCCGTGATCGCGCGCGACGCCGATCGAGCGTGCGAGCTGCTGCGCCAGCATTTCGCGGTCACCGCGCAGCTCGTGCTGGAAGACACGACGCCCGCCGACGGCGCGGCATCGGCTGCCTCCCCGCGCACCGCCGGCAAGGCACGCGCGCGGCGCTAGGCCGGGCGCTTCATTCGTCACCCGCGAGCGCCGCCCCGCTTCGCGCGACCTGCCGCGCGCGCCATGATCCGCTCCGCCGGAGTGGGCCGGTCGATCGGCGCATCCGTTTTCGCCCGTCAAGCTCACACACATCAGTTATCCTGACCATGTCAGTCATGGTAGGGACATGCTGCACTCGTTCGCGCGCGTTTGCCGTTCGATGAACGAGAACACTATGTTCTGTCCGCGCGCGCTACGCATCGCGGCACGAATCGCATAAGCTGACCACACTCGCCGGCACCCGAATCCGGCGAATCGCCGGACGCGCGCCGCGTCGATGTCGCCACGCACAGTCGCGCTTCGATCGTCGTGGCACCGCACCGCAGCAGAATCGCATCGCGCCCGCACGACGGGACGGCGCGATCGTGATCCCCAGCCTCCCACCACCCTGATCTGGAGAG